>JBFIEP010000296.1:0-4246 GCA_041603335.1 Elusimicrobiota bacterium
GGCGGTCGATGTCGAACTTCTCCCTGAGCTGTTTTTCCAGTGCTAAGAAATTTTCATCGACTGTTTTCTTTTCCCGTGCGAGCGCGGCTTCGTAGCTCGTGCGGTACTCTTCTTCCTTGGACGCGATTTGAGTTTTTAGCGCGGCTTCCCGGGAGAAGAGCGCTTCTCGGAGCTTGGTCTCTTTCGCATCGAAGGCCGCCTGGATTTTTTCCTGGAGCCCTTTATAGTGGGCTTCATTCGCGGCGCGATCGGCGTCAAGCTTGCGCCGTTCATTCTCGAGCAGTTTACGCCGATCAACGTCGGCCGCTTTGGCGCGGGTCCGTTCTTCGTCAAACGCTTTGCGCGCTTCTTCCAGGACTTGCGCCTCCTTCCCGCGCATGGACTCTTCGAGTTCATCCTGCATGCGTTTGAACTCGGCGTTGAGTGCTTTTCGCTCATCTAAGAGGGCCTTCGCTTTATTTGTTTCAAGCGTTTGAATCTTGGTTTCGTATTGACCGCGAAGCGCTGCCGCCTCGGCCATGCTCTTTTGAATGAGATCTTTGCGCAGCTCTTCAAAAGCCGCGTCTTGTTGGCGGAGCCAATCGGTTTGGTCGTTTTGGACTTCGCGGCGCAGCGCGGTTTCTTTAGCGAGAAACTGGTGGGAAATGTCTTCGGCGCGTTTCGAATAGGCCGCTTCCAGTTTTTTGCGCTCCTCGTCGAGGTTTGAGGCGAATTTCCCGCGAGCTTCTTCAAGGTCGCGCTGGTGGTCGCCTTGGAGTTCCCGCTCGCGTTGAGCCCAGTGGGCGACCGAGCTTTGCTCGAGTTTCCGGTAGCGGTCCCTCCATTCTTCTTCCTTCTCTTTGGCTGTCGACTCGAATTTTTTCGCGAGTTCTTCGCCGCGGTTTTCAAATTCAACCTTTAGTTCAGCGCGTTCCGCTTCGAGTCCCTGCCGTTGTTGGAATAGATCTGCGGCTTTCGCTTGGTGGCTGTCCTGAAGTTCCCGCCGTTCGGCCTCAATAGACCGTCGGGCGTCTTCCATTACCTCTTCAAATTTTTTCGTTCGGGATTCCCATTCGGCTTTGCCTTTCTGGGAAATTTCGTTTTGCAGCGTGCGGTGTTTTTCCGCGAGAGATTCTTCGCGTTGTCGAAGTTCGTCATGCAGGTTTTGCTGTTTATCGAAAAGCGCTGCTTCTTTAGCTTCATAGTCATTTTCAAGCTCGGTTTGGCGCTTGAAGAGAATGGCTTCCTTGCTTTCGAATGTTTTCTCCAGATCACGGCGCTGTTCGTCGAGTTCTGCCCGATTTTTCGCGAGCGATTCATCGAGCTGTTTTTGGTGGGCGCTCCAGACCTTTTTTTCTTTCTCGATCAGTTGTTTTTGGATGGTCTGGTACTTGGCGATGAGCTCTTCTTCCGTGCGCTGGTAGTGAACCTGCACTTCCTGGTTTCGACGGAGGATGTCGTCGTCAAGAGAACTTTCTTTTTGGCGATAATGGTCTTCAAGAAGTTTCCGTTCGGATTCAAGGCGTTCCTGCAGGCGGCCCCACTCTTTTTCATACTTGTGGTGGTAGGCGGCCTCGAGTTCTTCCATGCGTTTGGCGTGGACGTCATCAAGCTGTCGGTGACGTCCCTCGAATTTTCCTTCTTTCTGCCTAAGCATCGATTCATGGTGTTCGAGTTTAGTTTCAAAGCGTTGTTGCAGTTCGGCTTCTTCTCTCGTCAGAATTTCGCGGTTGTGCTTGAGTAATTGGGCCTCATAGCGCTCGTATTTCGCGCGAAAATCCATTTCTTTGGATTTGATCTTTTCATCGATCAATCGCTGCTGTTCTTCGAGATCGCGCTCCTTGTTCCGGATAACTTCCTGTTGGATCCGGAGGCGTTCCACGAGAGAAAGTTTTGTTTCCTCCAGGGCCCGCTCTTGATGGGCGAGGATTTCTTCCATCTCCTTTTCTTTCTCAACGCGTGCGACTTTGACCGCATCGATGAGTTCCCGCCGAAGGCTCCCCGAGACCGCTTCTTTTTCGCTGACTTCTTTCTTGAGCGCTTCAATGTGGAGCTCTAATTGCGCCCGAGCTTCCTTGTGGCGGTCATCTTCCTCGACAGAAAGTTCTTTGCGAAGCCGCAGCTTGATATCTTCTTCCAGTTTCCGCTGGTCCTTCCAATTCGCCTCCCAGGTCCGGATCGTATTTTGCCAGCGGAGGATAGCGGCGTCTTTCTGCGTAATTTGCTCGGTTGCCTGGCGGAGTTTATCGACCGCATCGGAAGCGGTCTCTTTGGAGCGATTTACCTCATCCTGGAGCTTGTGAATTTTTTCAAGCGACCAGCGCAGCGCGAGACGTGCTGTCTCTACGTCGTTGACCTGGTTCGGATCGAGATTTTCTTGGTCCATAAAATTTCCGCAAACGTAGAGCCGGTCCCGAATTCGGGCCGGCTCGGCGTCCTTCCCTTAATATATAAGGGATTGATGTTAAATTTTAAAGGCCGGGAGGGGGGTGGCGGGGGGAATGAATAAAAGTGTTTAAAAAAAAGGATTTATTTTGTTCTTGAGAGCAGTTTCCAGGTCAGAGCGGCGTGGGCGCGTAATTCCCGCCAACGTTGAAGTTTGGAGTCGCCGGTTTTCCGAACCAAAAGAGGGACGGGGATTTCGACAATTGTTTTGCCGGCTCTAAGCAGTTTTGCGAGTACTTCGACCGATACTTCGAATCCATTCGTTTCAATTTCAATTTCGCGGAGGTCTGCTGTGCGGTAAAGTCGAAACATCGGCGTAAACGATGTCAGCGACCGATGCAGCAGTCCGCGATAAAACACGTTCATGAGGATGCTGGGGAGTCGTCGTAGAAACGGCACTCCGGGCATGCCGCCCAGCATGGGGGAGCCTGAAACGCAATCCGCTCCCGTTTCCTGCTGTTTTTTAATTAAAGCGGCGATGTGTTCGGGAGCGAAGGTTAGGTCGGCATCCAGAAAGACGAGCCATTCTCCACGCGCCTCCCGGATTCCGGTTTTAAGAGACGCACCGATCCCCTTGTTCCCGTCATGAGAGAATACGCGGAAATTCTCCCGCCGCTTTGCGATGGCTTGGAGTCCTGCGAGGGTGGAGTCCGTCGAGCCATCGTCAATGGCAAGGACTTCAAAATCCTCTTGGAGCACATCGAAAATTCCGGCTTCGAGCCGGTCGAGGCCATCGGCCTCATTGAGACAGGGGACGAGTGCGCTTAGCACCCTGCGCGGAAGTACTCGATTGCTTGCGCGAGCCCTTCATCAAGCGGGACAACGGGCTTCCACTTAAGATGCTTGCGCGCGAGCGAAATGTCGGGACGCCGAACTCTTGGATCGTCCGCTGGAAGCGGTTTGTAGACGATTTTTGATTTCGATCCTGCGATCTTCTTGATTGTCTTTGCGATTTCAAGAATCGACATCTCGCGGGGGTTGCCGATGTTGACGGGAGTATTGAGGTTTGAATCAAACAATTTTACGAGCCCTTCAATGAGATCGGATACGTAGCAAAGGCTGCGAGTTTGTTTGCCTTTACCGTAAACGGTAAGGGGTTTGTTTTTTAAGGCCTGATTAATGAAGTTGGGAACCGCGCGCCCGTCTTTTTTTCGCATCCGGGGACCGTAGGTGTTGAAAATTCTCACGATGCGGATTTGCATCTTGTGATAGCGGTGGTAAGCCATGGTCATGGCTTCCGCAAAGCGCTTGGCTTCATCGTAAACGCCGCGCGGGCCAATTGGATTAACGTTGCCCCAGTACGTCTCGGGCTGCGGGTTGACGAGGGGATCCCCGTAGCATTCCGATGTGGAGGCCAGCATGAATTTCGCGCCCTTGTCTTTGGCCAAGCCTAGAGCCTTGTGTGTGCCTAAGGCTCCTACTTTTAGAGTCGGGATTGGATGGGTCAGGTAGTCTATGGGACTGGCGGGGCTGGCGAAATGCAGAACTCCATCGATCTTCCCCGGGACATGCATGAAATTCGTCACGTCTGCTTTGATGAAGCGAAATCCTTGATTCTTAAAGAGGTGGTCAATGTTTTCCACCCGTCCGGTAATAAAATTATCGATCCCGATAACGTCATCACCGAGTGAGAGAAATTTTTCGGCTAGATGGCTGCCGAGAAATCCGGCCGCGCCTGTTATGACGATGCGCCGTTTCTTTTTCTTCATGGACGCCCCACCGAGTGGTAGGTGAATCCTTGCTTGCGGACTTTCGCGGGGTCGTAGACGTTTCGGCCGTCAAGAAAAAGCGCGGTGTTCATCGTTTTTTCGAGTTTTTTAAA
>JBFIEP010000297.1:0-4242 GCA_041603335.1 Elusimicrobiota bacterium
ACATGGCATGCGGCGAGAAACGCGGGATAATTGATCGCCGGGCGCATGAAATACGAGAGGCCGAAGGAGGATGCCTCGCCTCCGAGCAGCCAAACAGAACGCCGGACGACGTTTTTCAAATAGCCCACAGGCCCGGAGAAGTCCAACATGGAAATCGTTACGTCGTTAAACAGGGTAAAGAAAGCCGCTATAAATACGGCCTGCCGCCGTCCGGACCCCAAATGACACAAGAGAAGAACCAACGCGAAGAAAAAACAAGCCGACAGCAGCACGCGCGCGGTTACAAAAACCGCGTCCATATTCCCGATCATGCGGTAAAGCATGCCCAGAAAAACGTAGCCGACCGGATTGAAGAAAGAAAGTTTGCGGGAGGCGGGTCCCCCAAGATAAGGGTCTCCCGGGATTAGGCCATCGTCGATTTCAGCAACGCGCGACGCGATGCCGAGCATATCCTCCCCTTCGCCGCCGACCATGGCGAAATGGGTGAAGGATCCGTTATTCGGCCAAGCCTCGGCGACAACCGGAAAACGCCGCTGGTAAAAATCCCGGTGCAGCGGGATCAGGAAGCTCGGCAGGACGACGACAAGACCCAGCGCCAGTCCGATCAGAGCCAGCACAATCGTGTTCGCGGATTTACTCAAGACGGCCTCACCGCAGAATCGGGCTGGAGCTTGATCTCTTTGGCGAATTCACCGAAGAGCCGCACCATCACCGCATAGAAGATGGGAAACGTTTTTTGATTGATGCGCTGGCGGTACGGCAGCATGCGCGCAAAATGAACGGCTTCATGAAATTTAATAATCTTCACGCGCGAGTCATCGAACCGGCCTGCAAGGAGGCCTTCCAAATGGCGGAAGAGCTCCCCATAGCGCGACGAGACTTCCTCGTTAAACCGGATTGAATTCCCTTCGATCTCAACGCGCTCAAGACGGATAAGGTTTTCGTACCCGGAGTGGAGGGATTGATACAGCTTCGAGAACTCAACGAGGGGATCGGAAACGATGTTCTCGCCGTTGGGGTCGAGGATTTTAAATTTATCCTTGGAGACCAGAATGTTGTCGACTGTCAGGTCGCCGTGGATCTCGGTGCGGTCGTAGGTTGAGAGAGAACGCATCACCGCATCGTCATCGGTAATCGTTTTAATGATGCGCGGGAAATTTTCACACTCAATGCCGTTAATCACCAGCGTCGGATAGGCGAACAGCTTATCCAGCGACGGATCGTAGATAAGGCAATCGTTCACCTTCTCCATCACCTTAACCTTTAGATAGTGCTCGAGGGTTTCGCGCGATTCGGTCGGCTCGGAATCGACATGAATATCTTCCGCGACGAAATCGACGACGCGGCCGAGGATTTCCTTACTGCGTTCAAGTTCGTTGTTGTGGATAAAATCGTAAAACGGTTCGTAATCGGGGTAAAAGGTCATATCCATGAAAATGGATCCTTCATCCTCTTTCAGGTCCAGCACGGTTGGGAACTCCTCATGCCGCTTCCGTTCGCGCAGCCACTCAAATTGATAGCGGAGCTTTTCGGCAAACGGCAGAAGGGAAATCTTGCGTACCCGGTGCCCCTGCTTCGTCCAAACGAGGATGGTGAGCGCGTCGGATCCTCCCCGGAGCATTCTCACAAAACGCACTTCGCCGTCGATTTCGTAATGCCCCACGAGTTGGGAAAGTTCGAGGCCGCCGAAGTACGTTTTGAGGAAATTTAAAAAATCGGGCGAGGATTGTTCCGACCGGTAGATCGCCAAAGCCGGGGCGGATGTTTTCTTTTTCGGGAAGATCCCAGCCTGCAGATCCTTAGACCGCAGCAGGCAGTAAATGCCGATCAGTAGAACCGGCACGGTCGCGACGATCCAGGACGTAACCGCGTACCGCCCGATGGAGGTAACGACGTCGGAAAGGGCTTCAACCAAAATGTAGTGGTAGCTTCCCAACGCTCCGGGACCCGCCGGAACGCCTACCGCGAAAAGAGACGCGAGGGAAACCCGGAGAGTCGCCGCGGAGAATGCGCCCTCGATCGCGTAGAGCGACAACCCCATCGACCCGAGATAACACGCCCACATAATTCCCGACTCCAGGAGGTATTGAACGGTGGGCATCCCGTTAAGAAACAACCGGGTTCCATGGATCGCCGACCAGGCGGTCAATTGAATCTTTTGCTGAATCGCTTCATTGAACACGCGTGAAATCGCGGCAACGAGGCGAATGCCGGCCCGGTTCTCGGTGTAGAGCATGAAGAGAATACCCGCGACAGCGCAGGAAAGAAAAAATGTGACCGCAGCGGTCGTTGTCAGCGCCTGTGAGCCGATCCCGAGAACGAAAAAGAAGATGGAGAGAAACAATCCGTCCAGCGCGCGTTCAAACATAATCGTGCAAAACACGGCACTTCGGCTGATGAGCAGCCTTCTTCCCAACAGATGCGCCCGTGCGAACTCTCCAAGACGAAGCGGGAACAGGACGTTGATGACGCATCCGACACTCAACGTCTTGAAATGATCTCCGACCGTTCCATCGCGCAGGGTCCGCGTCAATAATTGCCACTTATGGGCCCTCAGGAACAATGCCGAAATCTGAAGGATCACCGCACCTGCCAACGCCAAAATCCCCCCTGAGGTCAGGGAGGTTCCCGCAAAGCTTCCTGCGCTGCGGGTCAAGAAGAGGTGTCCATAATAACCGCTAAGAGACGCGCCTAAAAGGACAAGGAGTGTCAGATACCGATATTGCAAGTCGCCCCACGATCCGTCGACTGAATGGTATCAGTTTCTTAGGAGTAGATTTAGAGGCTTAATGGGCGGAATTCCGGAGGACCGATTCGCGCAAAAGCTTGATCCGTTCCTCGTGAAGCGCTTCGTATTTTTCCCGCAGCCGGCGATCCGTATCCAGGAAGTCCTGTTCTTTTCTAATTTTTCGAATTTGAGAATCATACACGAGGAATTCGAGTATATCTTCCCGCTCGGCTTTCCGCAGGGGTCCATCATCGGCCGAAAAGGAAAAGATGCGCATACGATGCAGATAAAACTCCCACTCTTCGCGAAATCGCAAGGTGGAATTTATCGGACGGGCCAATGTGTGACAGGATGAGCAACGGTCGACAAATATCCCGTACTGCCTGCGCCTAATCTTGGGGTACTCTGAAACATCGATGGAATCGGATCCGAGATCGTAATAGAACGGCACGCTCAAATCCCGCAGGCGGCGCTCAAGAGCATCCGACCCGGCCCTACAAGGAACCGCAAGCAGGAGCCCGAAAACTACAAAAATACGCTTCACAGTAAACATTAATAGCAACGAATATGCCGAGCATAAATAGGCTTTTCTTGATGACTGGAAGGCGGCTTTTCCATAAATCCAAACTTCCAAAGGTAAATTAAAGGTAAATGTTGAAAAACGCATTGACTTGCATAACTTACGGCCCAATACTGGATAGAACGCGCAGCTAGGCCCCCTCTCCTTTATAGCGCGTGGAGGAACTCATATGTATCGGAAACCGCTGCTTCCAACCATTCTCGTACCCTTCCTCATCGCATCTCTTTTCTTAATGCTCCCGAGCGACTCCACCGCCAAGTGGGGTTCTAAAGGCGGGAGCAAGGGCCATAAATCCGGCGGCTCCAAATCTTCAAAGAGCTACAGCGGCGGCTCCAAATCTTCAAAGAGCCACAGCGGCGGCTCGCATTCGAAGAAGAGCTGGGGCGGCGGCTCTAAATCTTCAAAGAGCCTCGGCGGCGGCTCGCATAACGGATGGGGCGGCAGCAATAAATCCCATAGCAGTAAAAAGGGCCATGGCGGCAATAAGAGCCCATTTGGCTGGGGCGGCGGTAAGAAATCCCATTACGGAAAAGGAAAACACAGCAGCGGGAAAGGGAAACACAGCAGCGGGAAAGGCAAGCACGGCGGAAAAGGCAGCGGACACTCTTCCTCCGGCGGCGGCTGCAAGTGGTATGAATTTTGGTGTTCAAACAAAGGCAGCAGCGGCGGATCCTCCGGCAAGGGCGACGGGAAAGGAGGAGACCAACAGGCGCAGGTAGGCGAACAGCAAGCCAACGCCGCGGCATCCCAGGTTAATGCCGCCGAAGCGGCAGCCGAAGCCGCAGACCCCGTGAACGGTGCGGCAGGGTCTTCAACCCCCGATGAAGACCGCATCGCGGTAACGCCGCCCGCGGAAGAGCCCGGAGACGGTGCGGTCCCTACCGGAGATACCGAAGAAGAAACGGAAGAGGCCGAACCCGAACCCGTCCCCATG
>JBFIEP010000298.1:0-4223 GCA_041603335.1 Elusimicrobiota bacterium
CCCTTCCCGTGTTGTTCCGCCGTCAAAGAGAACGCTGAGTTCTCCGAGTGCCGCTAGGAACCCAAAGGCACTTCCCTCGGGTCCTTCATTTTTTTCTTTAACGTCCTCGTTTTTTAGAAATTCAGCGGCGCCTTTGAGAATTCCGGGCTTGGATTCTTTTTCCTGTTCTGCGACCGCTTCTTTAACCGCTTGTTTTGCGACTTGCTCCATTGGGGAAAGAGGGGATTTCGGTAAGGCAACGTCGCTTTCTTGAAGTTGGGAAACGGGCCCTTGCGGCGTTGGTTCATCCGGAATGAGCACCGGGTCAATATCAGTGAGAACGCCGTTGATGAGGCTCGGCGCTGCGGCATCGCCCGTCCCTTTGACCGTGCTTCCGTTTTTAGTCGAGCCGCCGGGTCCCTTCATTCCGGAGGCGGCGTTGACGTTTGCGTTGGAGGAGCCGTTGAAGCGGGTTGCGGATGCGGGAGTGGAGAGGGCGGCAGTAATTAGGACTGCCAGAATCGACCGGAAATTCCTCGTCATACCCTTAATATGCCGCCAATACCGAGGGCATGCCTGGGTTTTTAGGTCCCCACGGGACGGGCAATGGTCCTAATCTGGGGATCTGTAAAAATGATTGTTTTTAAACGCTTATTTGGCTAAGACCCACGAAATGAGGCGACGGAGCGTAGGAGTCTGGCCTTGGGCCAGGATGCCGAGCCGGAAAATCTTCCCTGCGGCCCAGACACAGGCGAGCGTGAAGATCGAGGTCAGGACGATGGCGAGGGCGAGTTCCCACGGCTGCGGTCCCGGAGGCAGGGCCATGCGAAGCAGCATCAGCATTGGGGTGGCTGGAGGAAACAAGGACAGCGCTACTGCGAAGGGGGAACTCGGGGCACGGAGGATTGCCACCCATCCGAACATCGGGACGATGATGACAAACATGGCGGGCACCATAAGGCTCTGGGCATCCCGGAGTTCGGAGCAGGCCGCGCCGATCGCTGAGAACATAGAGCCGTAGATCAGCAGTGCCAGCAACTGAAACACCAAAAACCAGGCATAGAGGGATCCGGGAATCTCATCGGAAACGCCCATCGTTTCCGCGAACAGAATGGTACCCCCGAGGTACAGCATTGAGAGCATCATCGACACCATCACTGCGCCGAGAAGTTTTCCGAAAAGTAATTCAAATGGACTGACCGAAGAGACGAGGACTTCCCATATGCGCTGCTGCTTTTCTTCGATGACGCTGTGTAGAAGCATCGGGACGCTCATGAAAACAATCACAAACAAGAGCAGCATCGCGACTGCGGGAACGCCAAAGGTCGCGGCGAGATTTATTTTCCCCGGAGGAATCCGGTTTCCATTTTCATCGACGGTCACGAGACTGCGCCATTTTAGAGGCGTGGGTTCGAGCAGTTTTTCAGCGACGCTTGGATCGAGAGATGTCCCTTCCAAATGCAGTTTTCGGGTAATGCCTGTTAACGCTTCGTGGAGCCAGCGCGGAAGTTCCGTGTAGGTATGCGTTTGGGTGTGATAGGTGACGCGTTTTCCGTCCAGTCCCGCAGCGGTTCCGGGATCTACGATGATGTAGGCGAAAATATCGCCGGCGCGGACTCGATTGGAAAGTTCGAGGGGAATGTCCTTTTGGGGGGCGTGCTGGACCCGATGTAAAACGAAGCGGGGGCCGTTTTGGCGTTTACTGCCGCCGACGTCGATAAAGATATCCTTCGTGTTTCTCTCTTGGGCGGCAGCCTTAAGGAGGGGGAATATTTTTCCATCCGCGTCGACGACGGCGAGTGTTCTATCGACGGTGTCAACGCGTTCTTTAATGGAGTGTTGGACGACAGCCGAGCCGCCTATGAAAATCGGTGTCAGGAAAACGGCAAGAATAAACCCCTTCGCGAGAACCGTGCTGCGCCATTCTACCTTCGCTATCGTCCACACCTTCTTAAACATCGGTCCCCGCAATACGAAGGAAGATGTCATGGAGCGAGGGAGTCACGATCTCGAAATGCGTGATATCCATTTTCCCTGAGACCGCATGCAGAAACTCCTGGGGGTGCTGCTCGATGCGAATTTCCTGCACTCTGCCGAGATCCCGTACCAAGGAGACTCCCCTGGTTTCGAGCAGTTTGCTTTTCTCGCCATTCACCGCGATCCGTATGGTATTGGATCCGTATTTTTCTTTGATCGATTCAAGCGTTCCATCGAGAACCTTCTTGCCTTTATGCATCATGAGCACGAAGTCACACATCTCGGAGGCGATCTGCATATCGTGCGTGGAGAGAACAACGGTGGCGCCGTTTTCCCGGAGGCTGAGAATCGCAGAACGCATAACTTCAACATTAACGGGATCGAGTCCGGCAAAAGGTTCGTCAAGAATGACGAGGTCCGGTTTCGATACGATAGTCGAAATAAATTGGATTTTCTGCATCATGCCTTTTGAAAGGGCCTCGACTTTATAGTCGACCCATTCGGTGAGTTCCAGACGTTTGAGCCAAGAGTCCATTTCGGTCCGCGCTTCTATATCAGGGACTCCTTTGAGTGCCGCGTAATAGGCGAGCTGCTGGCGAACGGTCATCTTCTTGTAGAGACCCCGTTCTTCGGGCAAGTATCCAATCCGGTCGTTTGCGGCCCGGGTCCCCCGTTTTCCGAGGACCTCCACGATCCCGTCATCAGGAAGCAGGATGTGCATGATGACGCGCAAGGTGGTGGTTTTTCCCGATCCATTGGGACCGATAAAACCGTAGACCGAACCGCGCGGAACTTCCAATGACAGGCGGTCCACTGCCGTATGGCGGCCGTAGCTCTTGGTGACATCTTGGAGTCGAATTGCTGGCTCGTCGGGCATTCCCTTGGAGGATAACTGCTTTACCTTAGCTTTACCATACCGAAACTCCGCGGCAACAGCAGGGGGCTAGACTGAAAGCAGGAGACACATCATGATTCGCATCCTTGCTTCCTTTGTCGGACCCGCCATCTTCCTCGGAGCCTACGTTATGCCTATGCTGTCCATGGCTCAAAATTTGACCCAATACACGCATGAGGTGAAGGTCCAGGTTGAGGCCCGGACCTCGATCGATGCGATGCTGGCGTCTGTGGGTTCCCGGCGGACGATGGAGCAGGTGATCCTGCGTCTCCCGGATCATGCCTATCAGGCCCGTGAATTAATGGAAATCGGGATGGCTGAATTGGACATCGCCATTCGCGATGGAAAATCCCTTTCGCCGCTTATTACCGAGCAGCTCCAGCGGCACCGCGACATGATGGAACTAATCTCCGACTTCCTCCGCCGGCAAAATGGCCTCTCCCGCTGAACCCGGCGGAGGAAGTTGGGACTTTTTAAAAATTCGCGGCTGCGAGAACCAGGCTATAATATCGCCATGCGAATCGGGTTCCTTCTCTTAATACTCACCGCTTCAACTGCCGGAGCGTCTCCCTACGCCGGGGTAGGTGCGGCGGGAACATTCAATTCGGGACACCCCTCGTTGATGGCCGGTTACCGGACGGATTGGTGGCGTGGGGAAATTGGGACCAATCTCTTTGATCGCAGGCAGGGAAAATCGGCGGCAAGCGGAACGCTTGGTACAACGATTACCGCGGAACGATTCGATCTCCGAACGCGCTTGTTTTATTCGGATCTTTCTTTGCGCCTGCATAGGAAAGACACTCATCAACCGTCGGGGCTTGAGATAGGAATCGGAATGGCGTTGATGCGGGTCGCAAAAGATATACGTATTGAGCGCAACTCCGGGCTCGGCGAATTATATTCTCATGATGTTGTGTGGCGGGGCTTGCCGATGCTCCGCCTCGCGTTTGTGAAGCCGGCCAAAGGGAAAATCGAGCTCGGCTTGGACGCCCGGTATGTCATGTCGGGCGACGCTCATGGCGGCAAGGATGTCGGGGGTTGGTGGTTTTTCCTGACGGCACGGTTTCACCCGCTAATCGCTAACTGAGCGGCAATTCGATCCAAAAGCATGTTCCTTCTTCCTGAGTTGTTGAAAAACCAACCTTTCCGCGCAGATAACCTTCGGTAAGCAATTTAACGCTGTAGGTCCCGAGTCCGCGACCATGACCTTTGGTCGAAAAGGAGCGTTGAAAAATCTGCCTTCGAACCTGATCAGGCATGACTCCGGGATTGTAAACCCAAAATTTTATCGACTCATCCAGGCGATGGCATCCCACGCGCACCGTCTCAGCGTAATCGGATGCTTCGAGCGCGTTCTTGATTAGGTTTCCTA
>JBFIEP010000299.1:0-4204 GCA_041603335.1 Elusimicrobiota bacterium
AATCTCATCGGGAAGATCCTCGGTCAAGGTTTCCGCACCCGGCTCCCGGCCTCTGGATTTACTTTCGTCCACTTCAGGAATCGCAACGTCTTCAAAGGGCGGCAGATCATCAACGCTCCGCAATCCAAAATGCCGAAGAAATTCGGGCGTCGTTCCATACAACAACGGGCGGCCCACAGAATCTTTGCGGCCAACAACCTTGGTGAGCGCCTTTTCAAGGAGCGTCTCAAGGGAGGCGATAACCTCAACGCCGCGGATGGCTTCGATCTCGGCGCGCGTAATAGGCTGCTTATAAGAGATGATCGCAAGCGTCTCAAGGGCGGCCGTCGAAAGACGCATTGTCATCTTGTCTTTATACAGGTTGCGCACGTACCCGGCATATTTACTCCGCGACGCCATTTGAAACCCGTCGGCGACTTCCAGAATTTGAATCGCAGTCCCGCGTTCCTCGTACTCCCTTCGCAGCTCCGAAACAAATTCTTCGACAGGCTCCTTTTCCTTAACCCCGACGGCCTGGCAGATTTTCGAAATACTAATCGGCGCGTCGGTGATAAACAACAGCGTCTCGACCGCATTCTTTAGCTCGATCGATTTTTCTTTGTCGAGTGTTTCAGCCATCGTGCTTTTCCTCATCTATTGGTTCACCAGGCGACGAACCCGGCTCATCCGTGAAATTCATTTCAGGTTCTTCTTCTTCAGCGGTTTGAAGCAGCTCCGCACCCTGCTCTTCAGACCAAGCCTTTCGCGTGTTATCGATGAGAGGTGAGTCAGAGGGAGATCCCTCTTCCTCTTTCACCGGCTCAAAAAAGGACGCCTCCACATCGGCATTCTCAACAGCTTCGGCTTCCAACTTAGCCTCCTCCTCCGCTGCAATCCGTTCAGACGCACGCTCGACCGGGGCACGATCAGGCGGCAATTCAAATTCCTCAGGGGGCTTGGGCTGCTTGGCAAGCAACTCGTCCTTCTGCGCCCTTTCTTCCAAGTACGCACGCGCGGCCTCGGCGGCGGCCTCATCGACTTCGCCCAGCGACTCTTTCTTCCGCGGCCGTTTCCATGGGGGCACGCCGCTGACGGGCTCTTCGATAATCGCTTCCTCGGCCTTCGGTTCCTCGGTATCCGATGCCCAAACAGGGGAGAGCTCTTCTTCAGCCGCTTGTTTGGTGTAAATCAAAATCGGCGCGTAGGGTGTATCCTGGCGGGCAAAGACACGCTGCGTTTTAATTAATTCCAACAACGCCAAAAAGCAGGTGACGATCGCACGGCGGCGGATCTCTCCCTCAAAAACATCCACGAGGCGGACATACGGCTTGGCTTTCAGCAAATTGAGAATTTTATCGATCTTGTCTTCAATCGGATACAACTCGCCTTCGACGATGCGGCCTTCTTCAGCCGCGCGATCAAGTATCTCACGCAGCGTTCCGAGCAAATCAAAGATACGGATATTGAGTGCCTTATCCCGCTCCGCGAATTGAGGCGCGCCTCTATAAAAAACATTCTGAAACTCATCGGACTGGTTCTTCAGGAACTCAGCGGCCTCTTTAAACTTCTGGTATTCCACCAACTTCGCAACTAGCTCGCTGCGCGGGTCGGGACCCGCTTCCTCTTCAGGCGTTTCAGCCGAGGGAAGCAGACTCTTGGCCTTTATCTGCATAAGCGTTGAGGCCATAACCAGGAATTCCCCGACAACCTCAAGATTCAATTCCTTCATGAGATCGAGGTACTCGATATATTCCTTCGTGATTTTAGAAATCTCAATATTGAGAATATCAAGATCGTTCTTTTTAATCAGAAAAAGGAGAAGGTCGAGAGGGCCTTCGAAAATTTCAAGATTAACGCGGTAGTTTTTTGTTGCCATCAGGAGAGGTTCATCGCCTTGCGCACACGCACCATGGTCTCTTCGGCAGCATCCCGGGCCTTAGCACTGCCCGCCTCGAGGATTTCCTCGATCAGGCCCGGCTTGTCGTATTTCTCCCGTTTCTCCCGAAACTCGGCAAACGGTCCGTCCATTGAATCAAGGAGTTCGCGCTTGCAGGCGACGCATCCGATGGTCCCTTCCTTACACTCCGTTTCACGGCGGGCCGCGAAATCGCTGTAAAGCTTATGCATCGCGAACACGACGCAGCCGTCGGGATGCCCCGGATCATCCTTACGAACCTTTGTGGGATCGGTAAACATCGACATAACCTTGGGCTTAAGCGTATCAACTGTTTCAAACAAATCGATGCCGTTTCCATAAGACTTCGACATCTTGCGTGAGTCGATGCCCGGCACCTTCGGAGTCTCGGTCACCAGGGGCTTGGGCTCAACGAGAACGTCACCGTACAGTCCATTAAATCGGCGAACAATCTCCCGTGAAATTTCGAGATGCGGCAATTGATCGTGCCCGACGGGAACAAGTCCTGCGCCATAGACGGCGATGTCGGCCGTTTGCATAACCGGGTAGCTGAGAAATCCGGACGTGCGCAGCTCAATCTTCACATGTTCGGAATCCGGCTCGACGGCTTCAAGCGCACCGCCTCCGATTTTCTGACGCAGCTCCTTGGAAATAACACCCGCCCCCTCCAGCGCTTTGGAAAGTTTTGTCTTCCCAAGTTCCTGCAGCTGTTCTTTGTAGGTCGGGTTATTCTCCAACCAGGAAATCGGGGTGATCATCCCTAGGAGAAGCGTCATTTCGGCGTTCTGGGGGACCAGTGATTGCCGGAAGAAAACACATTTCTCCGGGTCCAGCCCCGCGGTAAGCCAATCAAGAACCATATCGCGCACGTCCTCATTGAGACGAGTCGTGCTATCGTAGCCCGTCGTAAGCATATGCCAATCGGCGATTCCGAAGAAGCACTCATGCTCCTCCTGAAGGCCCACCCAATTCTTGAGAGCGCCGTAGTAGTTGCCAAGGTGCAGGCGTCCCGTAGGCCGCATGCCCGACATCACAATTCCTTTCTTAGCCATGCGTCATCCTAATAGCCCGATCCAGGTCCACACTTCGAGCGTCAACCGAATCGCGGGCATTACAATTGATCCCAGGGTCCCTGTCACGAGCATGAGGAGAATGATAAATCCTCCATAGGGAATGTGTCGATTGTAAATCCGTGCGATCGGACGCGCGAGCAGCCCGCCTAAAACCTTACTTCCATCAAGCGGGTGAACCGGCAGGAGGTTGAAAAACGCCAAAAAGAGATTAAGTGAAACCGCGAAAAACATGACCTCAAGCCAAAGCGCGCGCGTCTCAATGCTGACACCGGGAACCATGGAGAAAATCTTGAATGCGACCGCTGCAAGCAGCGCGAGAGCGAGATTGGAAACCGGCCCCATGAGCGCCACGCGCATCGTATCACGTCGCGGGTCTTTAAGACGCTTCGGATCGAAAGGAACCGGCTTAGCCCAACCGAACATCGGGCTTCCTGTCAGCACACACAACATCGGAAGAAATATTGTCCCAAACGGGTCGACGTGGGCGGCGGGGTTGAGCGTCAGACGCCCAGCGCGTTCCGCCGTGTTATCGCCGCGTGAAAGAGCCGTCCAGCCGTGGCAAACCTCATGCACCACGACAGAGAACAGCAGGATGGGGAGCTGAATAAGCCATTCCACGACGGGGATTGTACCTATTTCACGCCAAGGGTGGACAGCATTATTAAGGTAAGAATCCAGCCCTACCCTTATTCAAACGCCTCCGCCAATTCCGGCTGGAACCGCTGATAGAGAAACGACGCGACGATAAGGATAGCCGCAAGACCGACCAAGGACGCTACACGATAGAGCTGTCCCAATTGCCATATGTCATGCAGAAACAACTTTCCAATCGCGATTGACAGCAGCCCGACACTTCCAAGCCGCGCGCCTCGGCTTTCCCAGTGCAATCCGGCAATAAGGAGCGTAATCCCAAACACCCCCCAGCCCAAGGTATAAGACAGGTCCTTGGCGAGATTTCCCGCCGTAGAAAATACGATTGTCGGTCCCGCGCTGAAAAAGTCCGCGATCTCGATGTTGAGCAGCAGGAAGGCGAGAATCACTCCCCCCGCCTGAAGAGCCCCGCGAAGCGAGCATCCACCCCACTCCTCATCCTCCGGAGTCCACAGATGCGCCGCCGCGAAAAAGCTCGTGATCGCCGCACCGTAAACCCAAAGGAACCAATTAAACACCGGGAATCCTCCGCGCGGATGATAGAGGAAAACAGCCGGATTCACGGCCAGGCGTACAAATGCCGCCG
>JBFIEP010000300.1:0-4202 GCA_041603335.1 Elusimicrobiota bacterium
GAGCAACAAGCACCATCCTTTGATCGTTATTTTTATAGGTCGTTAGGGTAGGGGTTTCGGTAGAGGGCTTTACGGTTAAGCCATCTGACTAAGGCAGGCGTTGCAGCGGCAGAAAGGAAGCTTGCAGAAGGTACACTTTCCGGTCTCGTGACGGTCCTTTACAAGCCTGTGTTTTCTGTTTCTGGAGAGCGGACACGGAGATTCTCTTAATTGTTTTTGAGTTTTAAGGTGCTCTTCTTTAATGAGCTCCTCTTTAGAAGAAGGCTTTTTAGGAGGAGCGTCGGCCTTCTTGCGTACCTGCAGCCGGTGTTTCTCAGACACTTTACGTTTTCGGTATTTTGGGATTCGTCCCATAGCGGTTCAGCGAATCTATTCTTTCGATTTAGGTTCGCGCGGGTGCCGCGGTCCGAGGCCGGGAAGACCGTTGATAAAAAGCGTAAACATGATGATCACACAGGCCTTTGTCCCGGCGATGGACCATCCGATCAATGATAAGTCACCGAAGATAAAGTGAACCGTCAGCAATAGGGCGGAAAATCCAAGCGCGGATCCAAAGGCCTTGCTTCGTTCTTGATACACGGCGACGCCTGAGCCCATGAGCAGCAATAACAACCACACGATCGGCCAAGCGGTGTATAGAATCCAAAGCAGTATGATATTGACCGTGTAGTTGGACGCCACGCGCAATCCGCCGAAGGAATTAATTCGTTCCTTGTCTCCCCGGGATGTCCAGGTATTGAGCAGTATGCTGTAAATGAGAAGTCCGGCGGCTATGAGTTTGTTGAGTTGGGGTATGTCGGCGACGATAAGACCCGGGACGATTAAAATGATCGCCAAAGGCGTCAGGTGGTCTTGGACGTGTCTAACTTTGTCTGTTGAAATTACGGCGTTCATTGACAAACCCTCCTGCTCAGGGTAGCATTTCCTACTGCCGATTCGGAACAATCCGTCGAAGGGGTTTACCTTGATTGAATTAATGATGGTCGTCACCATCATTGGGATTTTAGCGACAATTGCAATCCCCAAGATCACCGGGGCGATTCGAAAGGCGAATGAGGGTGCGACGATCGGACGTCTGCTTTCGATCCGCAGCGCAATCGGAATTTATTCCGCTGAATACGGCGGGGTATTTCCGTCGAACGTCTCTGTATTGACCTTAAACAATAAATACCTCAAGGAAATCCAGTCGACCAAGCTTTCCCCCTATCATCAGAATAATTCGGCGGTGCTTGATCTTGCGACGACATCGGGATTCGACGATGCCAGCGGGTACGCCTACGTGAATGTCGCGACCGATCCGAATTTCGGAACTCTTTTTATTAACTGCACTCATACAGACACGAAGGGCAGTGTCTGGACCACCTACTGAGTTTTAGGGAAGCCTCGGGGCTGCGTTGGTTCCCCGGCGAAAGCACTCTTCGCTGCACACCTGGAGTTTTAAACTGCGTTGGGTCTCTCCATCTTCTGTCCCCTGATGCCAGGCCGTGAAGCACTTGCCGCAATAAATCCTTTTGCAGACTGCGCAGTTCCAGGCTTTGCCCTTCTTATTTTCCAGTTGATCAAAAAGCATGCCTGACATGCTCATCCCTTCGGTGCTTCTCTCTTCGATTTCTGTTGAGCAGAGCGGGCAGGTCATTGGTCATGATGCTCCAGCGGTTCAATTTCCCGTCGACAAATCCAGATTAATTGCTCGTCATTATTTTCGTGCGGTCCCACCCGGACAGATACTTGTCGAACGTCTTTGTAATTGATCTTTTTGAGCCGCATATAAAACGCCGGATCCCGGAAGCCCGACCATATTCCCAGTATCCCCCCGGGCTTGAGAGCCGTGTAGGCGGACTCCAGCCCTTCTTCGGTGTAGAGCCAATCGTTGCCGCCGCGTGTGAGACCCTCGGGCCCATTGTCTACATCAAGCAAGACCACATCGTATTCTTCGAGCTCATTTTGCAGAAGACGGGCGACATCTTTGCGCTGGACGCTGGCGCGTCGATCCTCTAACGGGTTTCCGGCTAGATGGCCGAGCGGTCCCTTGTTCCACTTGACGACCTCAGGGATCAATTCCGAAACGGTTATACGCCCTCCCTCGGGGAGGTGTCGAAGGGCAGCCGCGAGTGTGTAGCCCATCCCCAGTCCGCCGATTAATACATGCGGATTCGGATTGAGTTTCGGGTCCTGCAGAGGGAGCCGTGCGAGTTCATCTTCCGACTCATGGACATGACTGCCCATCAGTTCTGTTTCATTAATCCAGATGGAAAATTCCTCGCCGCGTTGGTATAGCGTCAGTCTCCCGCCGCCGCTGGGAACGCGCGTTTCTTCGAGAATTTCCCAATCATTCATAAGTCCCATAGTGACATTTTACAGAAATTGGGCTTCCCGGGTGCGATAAACCTCGTTAGGACCTAGGATCCCTAATTATCAGGTTTAGTATTCTATCCCCATGAACGAAACTACGGTTCGAACCCCCCTTTCCCCCATTGACTACACCTTTATCGGTGAAAGCGCATACCCGATCGAATTCGTATTCCGTTTCGAGGGGCGTCTCGACCCTGCAAAAATTAAAAATTCCTTGACGCGAATTTTGCCCGATTTCGCTCCCGTGGGGAGTCTTCTTAAAAAGACCGGATCGGCGACCTATGCCTTTGATACGTCGCCGGATGCATGTCCGTTAACCGTTGTCGAAACGGAAACAGACCCCTCTTTTGAAGTTCCGGCGGCTTACGATCTGTTGGATCCCGTCTCTACGGTTCCCGGGGAACCGTTGGCACGAATGGAATTAACCTTGGGTCCCACGGCGAGCGCTCTCGGAGTGAGTCTTTCCCATGCGATTGTGGATGGGTACAGCTATTTCTATTTCCTTGCTGCTTGGGCTGCGGCCTGTCGCGGGGAATCGTATAGGACGCCTGTGCATGACCGGGCGTTATTGATGCCGGCCCATATTCCTGATTTGGATTTGTCTGAAGATTCTATACGTTCGGGCTCCGGTTGGTCTTATGATAAGGCGCGCAGCGCTCCCCCACGGGAGTCCCTGCTATGGGAACGGCATAATTTCAGTAAAGAAGAGTTGATGGAGGATGTGCGCGCTGCTTCCGAGGCAACCGGGATTAGAATATCGATTAACGATGTTCTCGTGATTCGATTATGGAAACGCTTTGGTTCCGCGTGGCCGTCTTCGGGCGAACGAAGGTTCTTGAGCCTTCCCGTCGACTTTCGTCGCGTTCATCCGGAGATCGATCTTCGATATTTCGGAAACGCTGTTCGCGGTGTCACCTTGGAGTTAAGTGCCTCCGAGCTTCAAGAGATATCGATTAGCGATGCCGCCGCCCGGGTGCATCAGGCGGTCGCCGCGATCAAGGCGGATCAGGCGATGTTGTCGCTTCAATTGGTCGAATCCCTGCGCCGCAAGGAAGGGGCGGATGCGCTAAAGCGTCTGCATGTTGTCCATCCCGATGCGGGGTTGTTGGTGACAAATCTTTCCCGGGTCCCTGTCAATCGCTTGGATTTTGGACTCGGCGCTCCGACCGATTACCGGATTCTGACCCCTGCGCCCCGCGCCGCCGCGGTCCTTCCGACTGCCGACGGTTTTGCCGTAAACGTTTGTCCCCCCGTTTAAGGGCGCACTGGCTGAAAAGCCTTTCTTCCGCTATACTAATTTCGATGGCGGATGACTCAAAACCCTACCTGTTGGTCGCTGATGATGACGAGGAGCTTCGCGAAGTCGTTACGTTTACCCTTAAACGTGCCGGCTTTGAAGTTGAGGCGGTCTCCAACGGTCGGGAGGTTCTCGTGTCGGTTGACCGGCGAAAACCGGACCTCATTGTCCTTGATGTCATGATGCCCGAACTGGATGGGTATCATACCGCGATGGAGCTCTCGGAACGCCTCGGCAGCAATTGCCCTAAAATTTTGATTATGACGAGTCGGGATACCCAGCGTGAACAGGGCCTGGCAAAAATGAGTGGAGCGGCCAAAGCGCTTCAAAAGCCGTTTGCGATGAAGAGCCTCGTCTCGGAAGTGAAGTTATTGCTCGAGATTCCTGTCGAAGAGGCCGGCTAGGGGATGAGCCGAAAAATTCTTGTTGTTGATGATGAAGAAGCGATGCGAATGATGCTTCGTTCGTTTTTTGAATCAAAATCCTGTGAAGTGCTCGAGGCTTCGGATGTCGAAGAAGCTCTCGAGACGGCGGTACGCGAGCAGCCTAATGC
>JBFIEP010000301.1:0-4196 GCA_041603335.1 Elusimicrobiota bacterium
AGGTTTACCCCAATGCGACGGTTCTCCACGGGATCCATGATGGGAAAAGCGACCATGCCGTCGCGGAGAGTTTGAAGACCCTGCATGGAGACGGGATTCTTAAAGAAAAAATTCTCGGAAAGGATTACCGGATTTCTCCCTATGCTTTCTTTCAGACCAATACGAAGGGCGCTGAGTTTCTGTACTCCTTGATTCGGGAATGGATCGAGGACCTCGCCCCTAAAACCTTGCTGGATCTGTATTGCGGCAACGGCGGAATCGCCTTGTCCCTCGCTGATCTTTCCGAGCGGGTGATGGGTGTCGAAGTAGTGGTCGAGGCGGTCGACGACGCCAAGCACAACGCTCAGATCAATGGTGTTGAAAATGCGGAGTTTATGGCTGCTAAAGTGGAGGACCTTCTCCCGGGATTTGCCGCTCAAGGGATTGAGGTGGATGTCGTTGTTGCCGATCCTCCGCGCTCGGGACTGCACCCGAAGGCTGTGCCCGCTCTTAAGGAATTGGCGCCGCAGTGGATCGTTTACGTCTCCTGCAATCCAAAAGCGATGGTGGAAGATCTCCGGCGTTTGTCCGATCTTTATGACTTGCGCAAGGTCGAAGGCGTCGACATGTTTCCTCATACCGACCATATGGAAACCGTCGCGCTGCTGCAGCGTATCTACTAGATCTTCGACGCAATCGCCGCTAACGCTTCCCAGAACTCAGTTGCTTTTCTAAACCGGTCCGTGGGCTTGGGAGCGAGCGCCTTTTTCATAAACGAATCAAGTTCTACCGGTAGGCCCGGTTTTGCCTCGCTTGGCGGTTTGAAGCGACTGGCATCCTTTGCTTTATACATCGCCCCGGGGGAGCCCGAAAACGGAGTAACGCCGGTTGCGAGTTCGTAGAGGCACACCCCGAGCGCGTATAAATCCGATTCCAGGCGAATTTCCCCTTCTTCCGCTTCGGGGGCCATGTAGGCGGGTGTTCCCCAGATGGTTGATGCCATCGTCTTCGTCGCGTCGGGGGCGTGGCGAGCAAGTCCGAAGTCCATGACCTTTACCAATCCATTTGATGTAAGCATGATGTTTTCCAGCTTTAGGTCGCGGTGGATGATGAGCCGCGTGTGCGCGTATTCCAGGGCTGCGCAGACGCCTTGCAGGACTCCGAGTGCCTGGTCAAATGCGAGTGCTCCGTTTTTTCCGATGATGTCTTTCAGGGTTTTCCCGTCGACAAATTCAAAGATGAGATATACGTCGGGTCCTTTTTCCAGCCCGGTGTAGATTTGGATGATATTTTCGTGTTGGAGTCGGGCGAGTAGGCGGGCCTCTTTGAGAAACGCACTCCTCAATTTCGCGTCATCCCGGATTTCACCGCGCATTTTCTTTATCGCAACTTTTCGGTTTAAGCTCGTATCGACGCCTTCATACACCACGCCCATGCCCCCGGTCGCGAGCACCTTGCCGAGTTCGTATTGATCCAGAGAGCCGCCGGGGGGAGGTTCGCCGGAGTCACGCCGCCGCTGGACGAGGTGGGAGATCGTACTCGAGACTTTTTCGCGATTGGAAATAATTCCGAGCGCGATTAAAATTAAACCGATCGCCGATGAAATCAAAAATAGTCGCGGACGATTTCCCCCGGCATTCTTTTTTTCAGGTTTGTATCCCTTACGGTTGTCGAATATTCCGGCAAAGAGCAGTTCTGTGTCCGAATTTTCGGGGAGCCGAGCGGCGTTTCCGGAGAGCTCCGAAAAGCGCGGGTCCAGGCGGGCCGCAGTCGCAAGGGCGTCGACCATCTTTTCGCGTTCCCCGAGGCCTCCGTGTGCGCGGGATTTCCCAACGTGGGCAAATGCATTCAGCGGGTCTTTCGCCAATGCGCTTTCAGCGGCGGTTAAAGCCCGGTCGTATTTTCCAAGACCGCTTTCCGCCCACGATTTTGTGACGAGGGCATTTGTATTTCCGGGATCAATCCCGAGGGCCGCGTTTGCACTGCGCAGCGCGCCGAGAGCGTTGCCGCGCCGCAGCTGGGATGTTGCCAGGAGGTTTTGCGCCCGCGCGTTTCTTGGATTTAGGGCGACGGCTTGCTGCGCCGCCCGAAGCGCAGCACCCGCGTCGCCGACGCGTAAACTTTGTTGCGCACTCGCTGTTAGGGCATCGGAGCGCGTGTAGGGAGTGGTTTTCTGCTGCCTGCCTTCGGGCGTGATCGTTGTATTTCCGACACGTGCCGAAGAGTTTTCAACGGGCCGCCCTGCACCGGTGGCGGCAACGAGTCCGGATGCATCCGTGCCGGAGCTTGCGGCGGGTGATGTTTTTCCGTTTTTGAGATTGATATGAATCTTCGAAGGGCGCCCCGCCGTCAGTTTTACGAGTGCTTCTGCGCGGGTATCTTCGGGATTCATGGCGAGGGCGTATTGCGCGTCTCTGTTCGCGAGTTCGTGATCGCCGGCGCGGTCGGCAGCGAGACCTCTTCCATAGAAGACGCCGGGATTTTGCGCCCCCAGATCAATCGCACGGGAGTATGACATCACCGCAAAAACGTAGTCGTCGCCAACGCTGGCGTCGGCTAGACCAATATGGGCTTGGGGGTCGTCGCCGTGACGCAGGGCGTATTCGCGCCATAGGCGCCGCCGCATGCGCCGAACTTCGGGGTCTGACGCTGATTTCCGGTACTCCTTCATCATCTCCTGGATTAGGGGACGTGATTGTCTGCCGAGTTCATTTGAAAATAAACTGAAGGCGTTGACGCTGCCGTTTATATCGCCGCTATTGGCGGCTTTCATAAATTGATTCCAAAGGGGGGCGAGAGTTTTTGTATTTAGATCGGGAACGGTCCCTTGGTTTGATCCGCTTGGGCTCGCCAGGGGGTCCTGGTAGCCTCCGGATGCGAGCGCTGGAGAGGCCGCTAGAATTAAGGAAAAAGCGATGCTTTTCATGTCCGGTCTATTCCCGAGTATAGGGACATTTTCGAGGGGCTTCCAGGGGGGCTGGCAGGGAGTGATTTTTTCGTTAGACTATGGGCCACTCTATGCCTTTTGAGATTCGGGCGCTGGTCGCCAAGAAAGTTGTTTTAAACGAGTTGGCTCATCGATTCAACTCGGCGCGGGTTGTCGACTTGGTCGACGACCTGGGGCTGCTTCCGTTGACAGAGGCGCTGGAGCGGGAAATTAACCCCGATGCGGCATTCCCATTCGAGGGGTTAAGGCTCTCTGCGGGGATTGCCGGGCTGGCGGCGGAAGCCTCCGTTTCCGGGCCAATCTCATATGTGGAAGCCGAGTACGGGGGCGGGAATAGCCATCAGGCGGGCGTGGTCTATGTCGACGGCCGAATTGATAAAGGGCCGATTGTCGATGACTCTGTTTGGGATCCCCGTGAGGCGGGTCTCCAGGACCGTCCGGTCGACCAGGCCTTGCGGGCAGTCGGTGTTGTCTGCGAACCGGAAAGTGATGAATGGGACGCGGCCGGACTATCGCGTCATCGCTGTACCGACGATTGGAAGTAAGTGCGCTCCCTCCTCTTCCTAGTTTTGTTCCCATGGGCGACGGCGTTTGCCTCCGTTAAGAATCCCGATACCCTTGTGATTTTAACGGGTTTGGAGGCGCGCACGTTTGATCCTGCATCGGCCTACGGCGGCACCGATCTTTTCGTCAAGTACAATCTGTACGAAACTTTAATCGCGAATGAAGGCGGCGATTTATCGAAATTTATCCCGCTGCTTTCGACAGCCGTTCCGGGTCCCGGGTTGAGCGGCCGCCTCTATCGTTTTCCGATTCGCAAAAATGTTTTTTTTCATGATGGGGCGGAGCTGACGCCTGAAGATGTCCGGTATTCTCTCATGCGTTTCATGCTCGCCGACCGGGCCGCGAGCCCGTCTTATTTGCTGCTTGAAGCGGTAACAGGTTTAACCTCTACGCGGGACCCCTCGGGGGAGGTGCGTAAAGATATTTACCGGCGCGTGGCAAACGCGGTGCGCGTTGAGGACGGTGAAGTGGTCGTTGAATTGGAGCACCCGTTCGGGCCATTTCTTTCTGTTATCGCCCGCTGGGGTCTTATCATTAACAAAAAATGGGCCGTTTCCCGAGGCGACTGGAACGGAACGGAAAAAGATTTTTTGCGTTTGAATAATTCATCGAGCGAGGATTTTGTCTTTCATAAGGAATCGAATGGAACCGGACCGTATCGGTTAGAGCGTTGGGATTTAAAGTCTTCGGAAATAATACTTTCGCG
>JBFIEP010000302.1:0-4187 GCA_041603335.1 Elusimicrobiota bacterium
AAGGTTGATGGACTTCCGATCAGCATCCTTGAGAAATCCATGGAACAAGCCCGAGTGGGCCGCCTCCACATCCTCGATATCATGGAAAAAGCGATTGAGAAACCGCGCGAAGAGCTTTCCGCTAACGCTCCTCGGCTCATGCGTCTCTCTATTCCTTCCGATAAGATTGGAGCCCTCATTGGTCCCGGCGGAAAGAACATTCGCCGTATCCAGGAAGAATATGAAGTCAATATCGACGTAGACGACGACGGAAGCGTCTTCGTTGGCGGTGTTGATGCCGCCGGCGTCGCCCAAGCGAAAGCCGAGATCGAAGGCATCACGGCCGAGGCTGAAGTCGGAAAAATCTACAAAGGCCGAGTGGTTTCCTGCGTCGAATTCGGCGCGTTCGTTGAAATCATGCCTGGAAAAGAAGGCCTCCTGCACATCTCCCAGATTGACGTGAAACGCGTCGAGAAGGTTTCGGATGTTCTACAGGAAGGCCAGGAAGTCGAGGTAAAGTGCCTGGAAGTGTCGAAAGAAGGAAAAATTCGACTCTCGCGAAAAGCCGTCCTTTCTCCGGGTTCGGAAAAAGATGATTCCGGACCCAGTCGCGGCGGACCGCGCGGCGGACACCGCGGCAGTCGTGATCGCGGACCGCGCCGCGAAAGCACACGCCGTTAATTAAACGGCACTAATCCAATCCCCGCCCCCTAAGGGGGGCGGGGGAAAATTTAGGGTACTCCGATGGCAAAAAAAAAGTCGGTTCCAAAGAAGCCCTCCTCAACAAACGGGTCGTACGGTCCGCTAAAAGATCTCAAGGAACTTTATGCGTTTATGCAGGATAACAGCCTGCAATCGCTGGAGCTCAACCGTAAAGACTTTCACGTGCGCCTCGTGCGTAAAGGTGCGGCCACGACACCGGTTGCAGTCCCCGTAGCAATAGGCGGGGCTCCTTTAGCGGCCGCTCCTGCGGCGGCACCCGGAGCTCCTGCGGCGGCACCTGCTGCCGATGTCGGACTTCCCGCAAACACAATCATCGTCAAATCGCCGATGATGGGCGTCTTCTACCGCGCCTCATCTCCGTCGAGCCCGCCCTTCGTGAAAGAAGGGGACACGGTGAAAACCGGAGATGTCATCGGCCTGATCGAAGCGATGAAGGTCTTCAACGACGTCAAAGCCGAGATTTCCGGGAAAGTCGTAAAGACCCTTATCGAAAACGGAAAACCCGTGAAAGTCGGGCAACCGATTTTCTGGATCGAAAAGGCATAACAATGCCTGAATCCCTGAGCTCCCAACTGAAAGAAGACGCCCGGAATGCGCTTGAAGCACTCGGGGATAATTCAAAAACCGCCTGGGAACTCAAGATGGCACTTAAGGTCACCCACACACGCCTGCATTTGGCCCTTGGCGCGTTGGTCGAACGCGGAAGCATTTCGCTTACGCCAATAGAAGGGACCTTCAAGGTCGAGCGGCTCGCACCTGAGGCCGCCCCGATCCCTCTGCGCACCGACCGCCCCAAAATAGCCGCTTCCTAACCTCCCTTGCCCTCTCTTCGCGGCTCAACAAAGAAAAAGCGCCGTAGTAAAAAGAAAGGCACGCCCATGCTCGCCCAGGCTGTACGCTGGCTGTTGGTGGGTCTGGCCGCTGGATTCATTTCCTGGGCTCTCTATGTGCCAGAAGCCTCAGGAAGCGCCGGCCAGTGGGTCCATAACAACCTCACCCTCGTCCTGGGATCGGCGGCCTTTCTTATTCCGATCTGGATCGCGTATGCGATGCTGTGGTATACGCGGACCGACAATCTCAAAGGTCTGATTTCACTAAGCCTAGGGGGCGGCGTCAGCCTCATCGCAAGCTCGACAGTGCTCGGCATAACGGCGCTGATGGTCGAAGCGAAAGCACCCTGGGGGGGGGTCATCGGCGGATTTCTCGCTGCAAACCTCGTGCGTTCGATCGGAATGATAGGGGCCTTCGTCTTCACACTGGCCCTTTTGCTGCTCGGCCTACAAATCCTTTTTGAGATCTCATGGATTTCAATCGTAGGCCGTCTCCTCAGCACATTAAACGATGATTACCATACCTGGAAGAAAGAAAGGGAAGAGCTGAAATCACTTTTCACAGAAGCTGCAAAAAAGGCGCTCCCTGAAAAAAAAGAGAAAACGGGAATAGCATCCATCCCCAAGGCCGCGAAAACAAAGGAACCGCGGCCCGAGGTTGTCATTCCCGAACCGGAGCCTGAAATAGCTCCGGAAGTCGAACCGGTAAGAGCCGAAAACGGGCTGCCGCCGATCATCGAATCCAAACCGGCGCCCCAGCCCAAAAAAGAAAATAAAGAAACGTCGCCGATAGAAAATGGAACCGTGCGGGCCGAAGGAGAACCATACCGCCTTCCGGACCTGGACCTACTCAATCCCAAAGACCCTGAGGCCTCCGACGGAAAACCGACGGAAGCGGAAATTCGGGACGCCGTCTCGAGCCTCGAAGAAACCTTAAAAAGTTTCAACATCAATGCAAAGGTCAGCGGCATTAGCCCTGGCCCGGTCATCACCCGTTACGAAGTGAGTCCGGGCTCAGGCGTAAAAGTCTCATCCATCGTTTCACGCGCCGACGACATCGCGCTGGCGATGCGTGCACGCGGCATTCGCATCATCGCTCCAATCCCGGGAAAAGCCGCAATTGGAATCGAGATTCCCAATTCGCGCGGCGCGATGGTAACACTCCGGGAACTGTTGGAATCGGAATCGATGACTGCCAACGACTCTCCGCTCGCATTCGGGCTGGGACTCTCGTCGGGCGGTCACCCGCTCGCCGCCGACATTCAGAAGATGCCCCACGTTCTAGTGGCAGGAGCGACCAACAGCGGCAAAAGCGTCATGGTGCATTCAATGATCGCTTCGATCTTAATGCGTATGCCGCCCGATCGAGTCAAACTTATTCTTATCGATCCGAAACGGATCGAACTCACGCTTTATGACGGGATTCCGCATCTCTACGATCCAAAGCTGCCTCCTGAAGAAGTGCAGGTCATCACGAATGCAAAAGATGCCGCTCGCGCCCTCAAAGCCCTTGTCCGCGTCATGGAAGATCGGCTTGAAAAGTTTCAAGCGCACCGCGTTCGGGATATCCAGCAATACAATCGGGAAGCGATCAAAAAAGGAAATAAACAAGAGTTTTACATTGTCGTTGTTCTCGACGAGCTCGCCGATCTCATGCTTGTTTCCCGCGACATTGTCGAAGATTCAATCCAGCGTCTGACCCAGATGGCCCGAGCGACCGGCATCCATCTTGTCATAGCGACCCAAAGACCTTCTGTCGATGTCCTCACGGGCGTCATCAAGGCCAACCTCCCCTCACGCATCGCGATGCGCGTCGCCTCAAAGGTAGATTCGAAGGTGATCATCGACGGCAACGGCGCCGAAGCCCTGCTCGGGAAGGGGGACGCCCTGTTCTTAGAGCCCGGTCAAGACCCCGCCAGAATTCAAGGCGGGTACGTCACGACGGAAGAACTCGGCCGCCTCGTTGAATATCTAAAAACCCAGGGCGCCCCCGACTACCCGCGTCTCGACACAATGGCAGGGGGAGAAAGCGCAGCGGACTTAGCAGAATTCGGCATTGAACCTCTCGAATTTACAATGGCGCTCAAGCTGGTCCTTGAACGCAAGCGCGTCAGCCAAGACCTGCTTAAAGCGAAATTCGGATCCTCGGCCCGCGCTACCAATATTCTCAGCGCTCTCGAAGTAAAAGGCTTTATTAACAAACCCGAGGGGTCAAACCGCTGGCAGATTCTTTTCGACAAGATTGAAGATTACTTGTCGGCAAACCACCCCCAGGTCAATCTTCAAAAGAAGGCGTTCGAATGATCACACTCATTCTCGGAGCGCTGCTCGCGGCCCCCGCCGCGGCGTCGACAGACACCTTCGTGCGCGCAACCACCGCCCCCGTGACCCTTGATGCCGTTCTCGAACAATTCAAAAAATACGATCGTGACCTGGTCTCGGTAACGACCCGGTTTTCACAATCGCTCCAAATGACCGGGGGAGTCATGCGGCAATCGGTTGAAGGAACCATCGTTTACACCAAACCGTATCGCTTCCGCATTGAACACTCAAAACCCGCCCGACAAACCGTTGTTTCCGACGGAATCGATGTCTGGGTCCATCGTCACGACCGCAATCAGGTCGTTCAAGCAAAGCTTGAAGCTTGGCGCGATG
>JBFIEP010000303.1:0-4179 GCA_041603335.1 Elusimicrobiota bacterium
GAGGTGCCCTCGGCAGAGCGACGGGAACCTTTGCGGATTTCCAGGACAGCCTTGTATTCGTGCACGTCTACCGGCAGGACGTATATTTTTTT
The DNA here is from genome assembly GCA_041603335.1 of Elusimicrobiota bacterium. Lineage (GTDB taxonomy): Bacteria > Elusimicrobiota > Elusimicrobia > UBA1565 > UBA1565 > UBA1565. The sequence goes on from JBFIEP010000303.1 coordinate 93, forward strand.
TGCGACCGCCAGACGCTCAACGAGGGAGGGACCGCGCCTGCGGGCATGGCCGGGTTGGGCGACGAGTAATATTCCGATTGTGATAAAGAGTGCGCGGCGAAAGGTCATCGGAATAAGTTAACGCGAGATTGGGTTAATGTCAATTTGTATCTTCCAGTTCTTTTGGGATGGCCATCTTGAGTCCGATAACCCATGCGATGCTGAATGCGCCCATGGTGAGGAGAATCTTAGAAAGGATTCTTGGTTCGGAATCATCTCCTGAGAACAGGGCGATAAGTGCGAGTGTCCCGGCAAAGGACAGGCGTCCTGCAAGGCTTTGTAGGGATAGGTAGGTTGCCCGAATTCCGGAATCAATACGGGGATGAATCGCCGCATTCATGACCGATTCCCCTAATCCGTGGGCGACGTTTCTTGCGAGCAGCAGCACGAGGACAATCGGATGAAACCAGAGGCCCATGATGAGAATGAGCGCGGTAATAACGGTATTGGTAAATAGGAGGACAGCGGTTGTTCCCCATCGCTCTACAATCTTCTTCGCCTTATTCGCCATGGCCGATGAAAAAAGTTTCGTGACCGCCAAATGGGTTCCCGATATGATCGCAAGCCATGCCGGAGGTACGATTGTTTTTACATAGGGTTGGAAGAATTCATAGGGGATATGTTCGAAAATGGTTCGCCCCACGTAATAAAGAAAGACCCAGAGCAGGGCCTGGTTTCGCAGCGCTGCGAAGCAGGTCCCGATTTGATCAAAGAAATTGGATTCAGGCGCTTTCCCGGTCTGCGGGGGTTCTGTAAAGCGGCATACAATCAGTGCGGCGGCAGAGTAAGCTATGCCGGAAAGGAAGTAGGCCGCACGAAATCCGCCGTAATAGGCGGCGAGGCCGGCAACCACTGATGCGATGGCGCCGAAGAAAAACGCTTTTGAATGTGCGTCGGCTTCTATCGCCAGAATCTCTTTTTCCCGGCCTTCTGATTTAAGAGAGTCGTAAAGAAGCGATGTGTCGCTTCCCGAGTTGAATGCCATAAAGACGGCATAGAGTATCTGTGCGGCAACAAACCATCCGAATGTATTGTTCGTGGCGAAAATCAATCCCGAGAAAGCGCCCGCGATCGATGCGATGACAAGTGTGATCTTCCGGCCGAAGCGGTCGGAAACATAACCTGAGGGGACCTCAAGCAGAACGACAGCGGCGTAATAAATCGCTTCGAGCTGGAGGACTCTGTTGAGATCAAAAAGGGTCAGGAAATAAAGGAAAAAAACCGGCATCCAGAAATCGAGCCGGATCAGGGTCATGTAGGTGGGAAACAAACGGATATTAAAAGACATCGTCGACATTATAGAATGTTGTTATGAAGCGAACTGCGATTCTTTGGTCCCTGCTGCTGATAGCCTGCGCCGGTTCCCAGAAAAAAGCGGAAACACTCTTCCCCGCCGGCACGGCTGTTCAATTTGGTCTTCCCTACGGGGCTATCCCCGAGGATGATCTGATCACCGGCGGGCAGCCGCGTGCGGCAACGATTGTAGGTGCCGCGCGGGCAGGCGTTAAAAGTGTCATTAGCCTACGGGGGGAATCGGAATCTCCCCATCCTGCAGTGGTGCGCGGCTGGGCCAAAAAGAGCGGGCTCGAATTTTTCCACCTACCGATTGTCGGGGTTGAAGGCGTTAGTAGGGAAAACGCCGAGAAGCTTGCGGTGCTGTTGGAGAAGGCGCCGAAGCCGATTTTGCTTCATTGCGGGACGTCCAACCGTGTCGGTGCAATGCTGACTTTGCGTGCTTTTTACGTAGATAATTGGCCTGCCGAGGAAGCGGTTCGCTTTGGGAAATCAGCCGGCCTTAAGCGCTTAGAGAAGACCGTTCGCCGGAAGTTGGTTGAGGGGCGTCTCCAAAAAAAGAAGTAGGTCTTGATTTATCTGTATTAGTGTGATATCATGCTATCACATTAGCACGGAGGCCATTATGCCAGACCTTGCCGCTTCGCAGCCTAAAGCTCTCAAGGAACTTTGCAGTGCGATTTCCGCCCTGAAGACCGATGACGAACTGAAGCTATTTTTGGAAGACCTGCTAACCCCTTCGGAAGTTAAAGCCATTTCGGAGCGGTGGACGGTTGTCCTCAAGCTTGAGGAAGGTTCGTCCTATCGCCGTATTTACGAGGAAACCGGAGTGAGTACAGCGACGGTTACCCGTGTTGCACGGGCTTTGAGTTCCGGTGCCGGCGGCTACCGCAAGGCGCTTGAGCGTATGGGGAAATCGAAATGAGTGCACCAACGAGAATACGTATTGCGATCCAAAAGAGCGGGCGTCTGACCGATAAGACCCTTTCCCTTTTAGAGCGTTGCGGCCTGGAGTTTGAATGGAGCAAGGACCGCTTGTTTTCAAGCTGCGAAAATATGGGGATTGATTTGATGCTTGTGCGTGATGATGATATCCCGGGATATTTAAAGGATGGTGTCTGCGACTTGGGAGTCGTTGGGCTCAATACGGTTGCCGAAAGCCGGATCGAGGAAAGTTCCGGCGCCTCGGTGCTGAGAGAGCTCGGATTCGGGCAATGCCGCCTGGCGCTTGCTCAGCCGAAGGATCGTGAGTATTCCGGGGCGAAGAGTTTGGATGGAACACGCATCGCGACTTCCTATCCCAATACACTGACGCGGTTTCTCGAGGGGGCCGGGGTCACGGCGCAGATCGTCGAATTGAAGGGTTCCGTGGAAATCGCTCCCACGCTTGATGTTGCCGATTCCGTTTGCGACCTTGTGTCGACCGGCCGCACGCTGCGGTCTAACGGGCTTGAAGAAGTTGAAACGATCTTAAAAAGCGAATGTGTTCTTGTTAAAAGCGGGAAGGTTCAGTCGAAATCACAGAACGAAACATTAGACCGTTTGTTGAAGAGGCTCGACGGGGTTTTGAGTGCCGATAATTCAAAATACGTGATGATGAATGCGCCGCTGGACGCCGTTGATAAGATTCGTGAAGTTCTCCCGGGCCTGGAAGAACCCACGGTGATTCCGCTTGCATCGAAAGACGGCAAGGTCGCGGTGCACATGGTCGCGAGCGAACCAGTATTCTGGGAAACGATCGAACGCCTAAAGGCTGCGGGCGCCAGTTCGATCCTTGTCGTTCCGATTGAGAAGATGATCGCCTGAGGAAAAACGCGATGCTGAAACAAATCCAATGGAACACGTTAGACTCAAGTTCAAGAGCCGAAGCGCTGCGGCGGCCTGCGCTGAGTGAGGTGCCGGAACGTTCTCAGCGCGTTAAAGAGATTATTGCTGAAGTTCGTGCCGACGGGGATGCGGCGGTTATGGTGCTGACTGAAGAACTGGATGGAGTTTGTCCTGATTCTCTTGAGGTCGGCCGTGACGAGCTTGATCGGGCCTGGGGGGCGTTGGATCCCAAATTGCAATCGGCCATGAAGGAGGCGGCCGCCCGTATTACGAAATTCCACGAACTTCAAAAGCCCGTGGAAATCCGGTTGGACCCCGGAGACGGAACGACGCTTTGGCGCAAACCGGTTCCGATCGCGAGTGTGGGTCTTTATGTTCCTGCGGGAACGGCACCTCTGCCGTCTACGGTTCTGATGACGGCAATCCCCGCGCGCATCGCGGGGTGTCCGTTGACCATCCTCTCGGCTCCTCCCGGTCCGGATGGAGAAATTGCACCGTCTATCCTCGCTGCCGCCAAGCTTTGCGGCGTGGACCGCGTCTTTCGGATGGGGGGCGCGCAGGCGATTGCCGCGATGGCGTATGGAACGGAGACCGTTCCCAAAACCGATAAAATTTTTGGCCCGGGCAATGCCTGGGTCGCCGAAGCGAAGCGTCAGGTTGCGAATGATTCCGAGGGTGCGGCCGCCGATATGCCTGCGGGACCTTCCGAGGTAATGGTTGTCGTCGACGACAGCTGCGATCCCGCTTTTGCGGCGGCGGATCTTCTGTCCCAGGCGGAGCACGGTAAGGATTCCCAGGTGGTTCTTGTCTCTCTCGATGCAAAGACCGCCGCTGCCGTCGATGAGGAGCTTGCCAAGCAAGTCGTCGCGCTCCCGCGGCGTTCGATTGCGGCCGAGGCAATTTCAAAGTCCGTCGCGATTATTGTTCA
>JBFIEP010000304.1:0-4172 GCA_041603335.1 Elusimicrobiota bacterium
CAAGAGGTCGCGGAAACGGAAACCCAACGCCTCGTCTCAGAAGGCGAAATGCTTCTTGCCGAGAATCAGCCGGGGAGAGCCGCCGACCGGTTTCTCGAAGCCTCCGAGATGGCCATCCATTTCAGCATTGCCCGGCGCCGGGAACTACGGGAGCGGGCCGAGGCAATCGATCAAACCGCTGAACCGGTCTGGGCGTCTCCTGAAACGGCACCCCGCGCACCCCCGCGGGAAGTTGCGCGACGCGAAGGTGGCTTTCGACCGGAAGATGTCCCGGCCGGAATACTCTCGGACGGGATGATGGAGTCCTTCTTCAACGAGGCGAATATCGAACGCCGCTCCGCCATCGCCGCCGAACTCGCAGCCCTGCAGGATCCGGCGGATCATGGGATCGTTTTCATGGGAGACAATAAAGGCGCAACCGACGCGATTAACAACGCACGGAAACTCAAGGCGCGCTTTGAAAAAACCGGGAAGAAGGTTCTAATTTTTTCCGGGCATGGCGGCCCGAGGGTCGAAGGGCAGAAAGCAAAGGGAACGCATCTTCTCGACAGGAATGGAGACAATCTCGCTTGGTTCGTCGATAACACCTGGGGCGGGTTGGAACTCCTAGACATTGCCAAGCGGGCCGGCATTTCCCTCGAAGGGTATGAAAAAATCGCCTTCTCCACCTGCCATGGAGGAACCGCCTGCGGCGTTTCCGAAGTCCTGGAGGTGCCTGTTTTAGGAACCGACAAAGAAGGCTGGCTCCACTATTCGTCCAACCTTGTCGTTAACCCCGAGACGGGGTTTAACTACGGCATGTTTATGCGCGATGCAGAGGCAACGAAGCAATACCGCAACGGTAAGGAGACGCCGTTTCGTTCGGAGCTGCCTGATTGAGCTCGAAGATTCTCACGTTAATTTTATCCTGCTCCCTTGCTGCCTCGCCGGCCCTCGCCGGTCCTGCCGAGGTCCCGAAGCTCAATCCGAAAGTCGGCAGCGGAGTCGTGGGTCCCGGCGGAACATCTCTCTCCGGACAGGACACATCAGGTGCTCAAGAAGCGGTTGTCCCCACTCTAAATGGGGGCAGCATCGTAATCCCGGACGGCAAAGTATTTGAAACAGAATCAACACCGCAAGTCGCCCAAGCGAGGCCTGCACCCCAACTCGGCGTAGTAGCCCAAGACGGGAAAATCATTCCCCGCCGCCGCATCGACTCAGCAGCACCAAAGACCGAACCGAAAGAGGAGAAAACGGAAAAAGCCGAAGCTCCTGAAGTCGGCTCAAAAAAAATGCAGCAAGCCCTGCGCGAGATGGCCGATGGAGCCGTCGAGGTTCAAACCCTCTTAGATAAAAATAATAAAGGGCCCTCCCAGGTCCAGCAAGCCGGTGTCGTCTCTTCAATACTGTTCGATGCAGGGAAAAAAATCGCCGGCGGGACCGATGGAAACCTCGCGCCGGTCATCCCTATTCGAAGCCGGACACTAGAAAACAACCTTCAACCCGCCCCGGCAGGACGAAAGGGGCCGACTGCAGGAGAAAATCTCCCCGCTCCCAAAAGGGATGACGCACACCTTCGAAAAGATTCCCGCAGTAAACGCCATACAGGCGTTAACTATCTACTGGGTCGTGCGGTTTATTATGCGACTGGCGGCTCTTTCGGGATCATGCCAAAAACATTCGGCAAAAACGCAAATGGACAGCCGCTTATCATTCTAGAACGCAAGGCGGTCCCCTTCTCAATGCTGCTTCCAAGGAAATTACGTCACGCAATTTTCGGACGGCATTGGATCAGCGTCGGGGTTAACGAAGCCCCCGATGCTGAAACAAAGCGCTCGCTAATCCGGGCAATGCGGGAAATCGGCTGGGATGAAAATCTAAACGAATTAAAAACGGGGTGGGCGGGCGGCCCTGTAGGGTTTAAATCTATAACCTCAAACCCCGGGCTCATAGCCTTCGTCGAAAGGCATTCTGAAACAGGCTGGGAGGTGCTTGATTACCAAAGCAACGCAACGCTCGGCGACCGCCTATTCACATGGCTGCAGCACCCGATCAGATCACCTGTCCTAGCGGCACGGCACTTCTGGGAAAAACTTCGCGGGAGGGCGCCGCCGAAAGATCCCCGCAGAATTCTCACCTGGACAGATCCCGACCCCGAACCGGCAAATCGCCTCCCCCTTTATCTTCTCAAACTGCCGTTTCGTTTCGCGGGTTCGGTCGCCGATGAAATTTTCGGAAACGCCTCCTCCAGGCACTACACCTGGCGCGCCCTTTCATCCCTTCCTCTCGGCCTCGATCACTTTTTCCGTAACTTTCTCCCTTTCTACCGTTATCTCCCCCAATTCGGGATGTCGCCTAAGCGCCTACAGGCCCGTTCTATCCGGATAGCCTTGGAAGATCCCAGCCGTGTAGTCGGAATCATCGAAGACAAGGACATCGAATGTCAAAAGGCTTCCGATTGCGCCGTCCGCGCTTCCTACAACCACCCGAACTCGCAACCCATCCGCGACGCCATGGATTATGCGACCTTCCTGAATTTCGCGGAAGCGGCGGTAAACGCTCCGCTCCGGGACCAAGGGACAACACTCGAGCGGCGGCGGGCCTATATGCAATTGCTCGGATACGAAAACGGCGATATGAAGTTTGTCGACGAAGAAGAGAGCCTCCTAGAGACATTATTCGAAGAGGGTCCGGCCTTCGGGCGCATGCATTTCTTCGGGTCCAGGATCGCCAGCCTCATTTCCTTCAGCGGGTGGAATCCAAGCAGTTCGCATCTGGTTGTAATCAACGGCGCGATACGGGAAAACGGTCTTGGGTGGATGTGGCGTGCGGCACGGAACGAAGGAATATTCCGTACCGCTTGGCACCTCCTCCGGAACCCTGTTGGAACTTTGAAGCATCTCTACAACGATGGAGTCTGGATGTACGTCGTAACGGATTCCAACTTCCGGCGCCCGCAACGCTACACCTTCCGCCAACTTGAAACGATGGAACTCTACACCGGAACCCTGTCCAGAGCGAAGCAATGGCAGGAAGGTGTCGGGTTTCGCCCGCGCACTCCCGCGGAACAACAGGCAAAAATCGAAAAAGCAAAAGCGAGATATGGCGACGTTATTGTTCCTCGGAAACCGGGACTCATGACAAATCTTAAACGTCTTATTTTCGGCCCCCGCTGGAAGCCTCTGCCCTCCGACGGGCCCGTATTAGTCCCGGCAAAAAAACGGATCGGATTGGAACTCGCAGGAAGGGCATGGAAAGGCGGGAAACATCTCGAAATCGTGCGCATCGATATCGCAAAAAAACGCTTCAAAACTATCACCGAACACGTTGCGCTAAACGATCCATCGGTTACACATCTCATCATCGATCCTCTCAATCCCAAACAATTCAAGGTGCTTAAAAAGGACGGCGGAGAAGTCTGGATCGGACGCGGGCACTCCGGGAACCTCCTACTCTCGGAAAAAGTTTCCCGCAAACATCTCTCCATCATTCCGATGGGAGATAACTTCATCATCCAGGATCACAACAGCTCTAACGGAACCAGGATCTCACGCGTAAAACCGAAATCCGTCGATGTATCGCTAGCGAATCCAACCACGCGCAACCCCAAGAAAAAGAGAGAAAAAAAGGAAATCTCCGATAAGGAACTCAACGATGGAGCAGGCTTGTTCTCGCGGAGTCGTCCGTTGCGCGGAAAGACTTTATTTTCGATGTTCCTCAGCCTCTTCGAATCGCGACGGGAAGGACATCTTAGACCGGAAGAAGTTTTTGGTCATCCGGAGGCGACTGCGCATGTAACCGGCTTTAAACCTGCCGGGAAAAACCCCGCCTATCCCGTCGGACGGGGGTTTATAGGAGGCAAGGCGTATTACTTCAAGGTCCCCCAGGAGAATTCGACTGTTAAGTTCACACCCGCCATGGTCCAAGCCGAAGGGATAATCGGGAATGCCGCATATGAGGTCTACGAAAAAGGTCTCCTCCCGGAAGGTATTGAAGTTGCACGCACGATCACCCGCAAGATCAGCCTCCGTTCAACCGGCCGTTTTCCCGGCTTGGAACGGGATGCTCCCAAAGGCGAGCTCGTCGAAACCGAAGCCGTCGTTTCCGAGCCCGCTCCTGGGCTGCTTCTCGATGAGCTTCACGCTGCCGGAGAACGTCTCACTGATGCAGAAATTGATTCTCTCACCGAAGCG
>JBFIEP010000305.1:0-4116 GCA_041603335.1 Elusimicrobiota bacterium
CTTGCGGGATCCTCGACCCGCTGTTTTCGAATCCCTCCGGTCCCCGGGATGATATTTCCGCCATCGATGCGCCTAAGTAGGAAATTCTGAATCTTGCGGGAAAAATCTCGATCTACCGAGTCGGCGCGCTTTTGAAAGCAGGTTAGTTCGACAAAAGTGCGCTTCACGGCAGAGGGGTGATACTAAGTAGTATGTAACACATAGTATTATGTGTCAAGGGGGCTGATTTGGAAAGAGTGGTTTCTGCCATCTTATGCCAGTACGGCTGAGGCACGGAATTGGTTCCAAAACATTTTGAGGTTCCAAGATGGAACCTCAGGAAAGGGTTGAAAAATTAACGCTTAATTAGACGGCGTAAGGTAGCGCAGCAGATCGCGTGCCGAGACCATGCCGATAGGGCCGTTATCGCGGATGATGGGCAAATGGCGGAAGCCGCCGATGCTCATGTGATGAAAGGCGTAGGTGATCGGGTCGTCTTCCTTCAGGCAGACAGGATCGGCATGCATGAGGGAGGATAGTTTTGCATCTTCCGCGTTCTGAACGCCGGCGACCCCGAAGAGGATGTCGCGTTCCGTCATGATGCCGCAAATCTTATCGTCTTCAACAACGACAATGCAGCCCGTCTTTTTTTCCCGCATCAGTTTGATGACGTCGGGAACCAAGGTATTGGGTCCCACGGTAACGGCGTCGCGCGGGCCGAGATCCTTGATCGTCGCTTCGATGATCCTTTTGGTCAGTCCTTCAGGAGCGGCGACTACGGCACTTAGGTCCGTGTTGCAGGCTTCGCAGTTGTCGGCGCCGTCGATGTTGACGTGGGCGCAGTCGGGACAGATCACTTCGCGACCTCCCAGTTTTCGGCCCCGGCGAGAAGCTTGCTGAGATCGTTCGCCCCGGGCTTTTTGGCCTGCTCAATCTGCGCGTCGAGCAGATCGTTGTAGGTCGCTTCCTCGACTGACCGGAAGACGCCGACGGGGGTGGGAAATTCCGGCGGCTCAAGATGCGTGAGCATGTAGGCGAACTCGGCACCGGCCTTCTCATTGTGGACGAGCAGGTCTTTGGGTTCTTCGCCGGGTTTGAAATTGACGACCTCGGGCTTTCCGTCCTTCATCCGAATGCCGTGGTCGCGGTCTTTCCCGTAAATCATCGGTTTCCCGTGCTCAAGCTTCAACGCGAAGTCATCGCGTGTTGCACGGTTTTCCACGTCTTCGAAAACGCCGTCGTTAAAGACGATGCAGTTCTGGTAGATCTCAACGAAGGACGTTCCCTTGTGCTGCGCCGCGCGTTCCAGGGTCGCTGCGAGGTGCTGGACGTCGGAGTCTACGGCGCGGGCGACGAAGGTCGCCTCGGCCGCGAGGGCCGTGCGCAGCGGATAGATCGGCCGGTCAATGGAGCCCATCGGGCTGGATTTTGAAATCTTCCCGCGGTCGGACGTCGGGGAGTACTGTCCCTTGGTGAGACCGTAGATGCGGTTGTTAAAGAGCAGGATGTTGATGTCGATATTGCGGCGGATCGCGTGAATCAGGTGATTTCCGCCGATAGAGAGACCGTCGCCGTCTCCGGTCACCACCCATACGTTGAGATCGGGGCGGGCGCATTTAAGGCCTGTCGCGAATGTCGGCGCGCGGCCGTGAATTGTGTGGAAGCCGTAGGTATCCATGTAGTACGGAAACCGGCTCGAGCAGCCGATGCCGGAGATGAAAACGAATTTCTCTTTCGGGATGCCGAGGGTCGGAAGCGTTTTCTGAACCTGGGCGAGGATGGCGAAGTCGCCGCAGCCGGGGCACCAGCGCACCATTTGGTCGGATACGAAATCCTTACGCTTGAGTTCCGGGGGGGTGTTGGGTGTGGGGAAGGTTCTATCCGCCATCTTCTTACTCCTTGCCTTCGAGCAGGGCTTCGATCTTTTCTTTGATCTCGGAGACCTTGAAGGGTTGTCCCTTGACCTTGTGCAGTCCGACCGCGTCAACGAGATAGCGGGAGCGAATGAGCATGTTGAGTTGGCCGAGATTCATCTCGGGAATCAGCACCCGGTCGAAGTTCTTGAGAATGTCTCCGAGATCCGACGGGAACGGGTTAATGTAGCGGAGGTGAATCGCGGAAACGGATTTTCCTTCGGACTGTGCCTTTTTGACGGCGGTGGTGATCGCGCCGTACGTCGATCCCCAACCGACAACGAGAACCTTTCCTTTAGGCTCCCCGAGGACGGAGAGTTTCGGAATGTCGGCCGTCATGCGTTCGATTTTCTCGGCACGGATACGGCACATCTCTTCGTGGTTGTCCGGTTCGTAGTTAACGTTTCCGGTGTCCTTTTGCTTCTCAAGTCCGCCGATGCGGTGTTCGTATCCTTTGGTGCCCGGCAGAACCCAGGGACGGGCGAGCGTTTTTTCGTCGCGCTTATAGGGTTTGAAGTCTTCGGCCGGCTGTCCCGGATCATGGGAGATATCGAATTTAGGAAGCGAGTCGACATTGGGAAGGCGCCACGGCTCCGAGCCGTTTCCGAGATAGCCGTCGGAGAGGAAGATAACGGGGGTCCGGTACTTCATCGCGAGGCGGCAGGCCTTGATAATAGCGGTGAAGCATTCGCCCGGTGTCGCGGGGGCGACGACGCCGACGGGGCTTTCCCCGTTGCGTCCGTACATCGCCTGCAGTAAATCGCTTTGCTCGGTTTTCGTCGGAAGACCGGTGGAGGGGCCTCCGCGCTGGACATTGATGATCACAAGCGGCAATTCGGTCATCACGGCGAGGCCGATGGCTTCGGCCTTTAGCGCCAAGCCCGGGCCGCTGGTTCCCGTAACCGCCAGAAGGCCTCCGAAAGAGGCACCGATGGCCATTCCCACGCCGGCAATTTCGTCTTCGGCCTGAACGGTTTTGACTCCGAAGGACTTGAGCTTCGCGAGTGCATGCAGGACGTCGGAAGCGGGGGTGATCGGGTAGGTCGAATAAAACAATTGATGCCCCGAGAGCTGCTGGGCGGCCACGAGGCCCAGCGCGGTGGCTTCGTTGCCGGTAATGTTGCGGTACTTGCCCGGTGCGATCGGCGCTTTTTTAACGCTGTAGGTATGCTGAAAAATCTCGGTTGTTTCCGCGTAGGCGTGTCCGGCATGCAGCGCGCGGGTATTGGCTTCAACGATTGTGGGAACTTTTTTAAACTTCTTCTTGATCCACGTGAGCGTCGCATCGAGTGATCGTCCGTAGGCCCAGTACATAATGCCGAGCGCGAAGAAGTTTTTACACCGCGAGACCTGCGTTGCCGACATCCCCAGATCCTCGAGGGCTTTCCCGGTAAGCATGGTCATCGGGACCTCGACGACCCTGTACTCGCTTAGGGAATCGTCTTCCAGCGGGTTGGTCGCGATGCCGGCCTTTTTGAAATTCTGTGCGGTAAAGGCGTCGGTGTTGACGATAACGGTTCCGCCTTTGACGAGATCCTTAATGTTCGCTTTTAGCGCGGCTGGATTGAACGCGACGAGGACTTCGGGTTGATCGCCCGGCGTGAGTACATCTCTCGACGAGAAGTGAATCTGAAATCCGCTGACGCCCGGCAGCGTTCCTACGGGAGCGCGGATTTCAGCGGGGAAGTCGGGTAAGGTACTGAGATCGTTTCCGGCCATAGCCGTTGCGGTTGTAAATTGTCCGCCTGTAAGCTGAACGCCGTCTCCCGAGTCGCCGGCAAACCGGATGGTGACCGCTTCAATCTCTTCGACATCCAGTTCTTCTTTTTTCTTCACGTCTTTCGTCTTGGCTGGCATTATGCGCCCTCAGTTTGTTCGGTGACTTGGCTGGGTCTCGGGGGAAGATTCACGACTTCGGCCGGGTGATGATTGGCAAGGAAGCGGATTAACGTGCCGACTGTTAGGAGTCCGACAAGGGCGCCGCTGTCATTGAGCAAAGGCAGATTGCGGATGCGTTTATCGTGCATCACGGCGATCGCCCCGCCGATCGTTCCCGATATTTTAAAGGTGATCGGGTTTGGAGTCATCAGTTCCGAAATAGGGGTACTGCTGTCGACGCTCTCAAGGATGCATTTGTTGAGGATGTCGCGTTCCGTGAAAATTCCGGTAACGGCGTCACCCGCGGTCAGAATGACAGACGGCAGGCGTTTTTCGTGCAGCAGTT
>JBFIEP010000306.1:0-4152 GCA_041603335.1 Elusimicrobiota bacterium
GCTTCAAGCAAGGCGAGAATCATCAGCGGTGCGACAAACAACTGCGCGCTTTCCCGCATGGGCAGTGTGGCGTAATAGATGAAATGCGGATAGAAGGTGCCGATGGCAAGGGCGATCAATGCGGCCTGAGCCCCGAACAATCGCTTCCCCACCCGGTGCGAAAACCAAAGGCCGCCGACGCTCAACAGGCAATTGATCAACAGCAGTACGCTGTAGCGGACACCGGCGAGCTTAAATCCCAAGCCCAGAAGGATCGGATAAAACGGTTCGCGCCACGCCGTCGGCACTCCCGCGCGGTCCAGCAGGCTGCACTGCCCGGCGACCGTCGACCCCAAATGGATATAACTATCGACATCCGCCGGGAGAACGGTAAAACCCTTGGTAAGTACGATTCCGGCAGCGATCCTCACAAGGAAGGCAATCCCCAGCAGCCACCACACCCAGCGGCTTTCGCCGCCGAACCAAATTCGAATGACGGTGCGCAGATACCCCAACGCCAGAAGCGGAACCCGCGCCTTCGATTCGCCGCTCTCACGCCAGCGGTAGTGAATCGGAACCTCGACGGCCGTGCCTCCCTCGCGGATGACATCAAGCAATGTTTCCTGCTGAAATTCAAAACTCTGGGAGATTCCCTCGCGTCCCCGCACCTTGTCGGCACGGTACAAGCGATACCCGCTGGAGGAATCGGCAACGCCCGAGCCCATAATCCGTCTGAAAAAGAAATTGAGAACCCGGGTTAGAACATTTCGCCATCCCGGCAGGGTGAGATCGCCCCCGGCCATCAAGCGTGAACCGACGACGATGTCGGCCGCGTTGCGCTTTTCCCAAAGGGTCGGGAACCGGTCCAATGGATGGGAACCGTCGCCGTCGACAACGAGAATCCACTTTCCCTTTGACTCCCGAAAGCCGCGCCGGAGACTCTCGGCAAACCCGCCGGGCTCGATAATCGCCCGCCCGCCGGATTTTTCGGTTTCCTCGCGGGTCCCGTCCTCGGAATCACCATCGATGACAAGGACCTCGCATTGAATTCCGAGATCTTCGGCGGCCTTGCGCGCATCGGTCACAACCCGCGCAATATTGCCCTCTTCATTAAGGGCGGGGATGACAATCGATAATTCCGGATTTTCGAGTAATTTGCTCAAAAAAATTCTCTTACGCTCCCGGGGATTATACCTTTCAAATACTATAATCGCATCGATCCCATGACGGCTCTTGGCAGAGATGTTCCACCGTATTCCTTTGAAGAAGGGCGCCCCGCCCGGCACCCCTTCCTCGTCTATATTTTCGCCTTCAACGAAGGAAAACGCTTCACGGCCCAACTCCAAAAATTCCCAGGCCCCGAGGCACGGAATTTCGATCTTATCATCGGCGATGACGGCACCACCGATGGGTCGACCGATTCCTCCATTATCAAAACCTTCGGCCTTCGCGGAATCACGAGGCTTGATAAAAACCGCGGACTCTCCTCGGTGATTAAGTCGGGCATGGATTGGGTTCTGAAGCAGCAGTACCAAGGCGTCATCCTCATGAACGGAAACGGAAGAGACGGCGTTGACGCCATTGCCTCTTTCCTTAATAAGCTTGAGGAGGGATTCGGCTACGTTCAAGGTTCGCGTTTTCATCCCGAAGGCCGCCACGCCAACACGCCCTTTATCCGGCACGCCGCGATCCGGCTAATCCATGCGCCCCTATTTTCACTTGCCTGCGGGCGCTGGATGACCGATACCACCAACGGGTTTCGGGCATTCTCCACCGAGGCCCTTAACGCGATGGGCGACGGCCTCTTTTCTCCCCGGTTTCAGAAGTATGAGGTTGAGCAGTATATGGCGTGGAAAACCATTCGGCTCGGTTATTCGTCGACGGAAATTCCCGTTTCGCGGGAATACGCGGCGGTCGTCCCCAAGGGGATATCCGATTCCAAAATTAAACCCGGCATCGGGTGGTGGGAGATGATTAAGCCCCTGCTCTGCCTGCTTACGAGGTCCTACCCGTGAAACCCAAAGTCCTCATTACCGGCGGAGCAGGCTTTATCGGGTCGCACCTGACCGACCATCTCCTCAAAGAAGGCTACCCCGTCCGGATTTTAGACTGCCTCGAACCCCAGGTTCATCCCGGCGGCAAACGGCCTGACTATCTCTCCCCGGAAGCGGAACTGATCGTCGGCTCCATCGAAGACAAGGCAACCCTCTCCTCCGCCCTCGATGGCTGCTCCCGCGTCATTCATTTAGCGAGTCTCGTCGGCGTCGGGCAGTCGATGTATGAGATCGAACGCTATACGAAAACCAATGTCCTCGGAACGGCGTCCCTGCTGCAAACGCTCGTTGACCGCAAGGAACGCCCGGCCCGGCTTATCGTTGCATCATCGATGAGTCTCTACGGCGAGGGACAATACCGGTGCGGTTCGTGCCGGGAGAACCGCGCGCCGAACCTTCGCCCCACCGAACAGCTTGAGAAGCGCGACTGGGAACCGCGGTGCTTCAAATGCGATGAGCCGCTTAAGGCGATCGGAACGCGAGAGGACAAACTTCCCTGCCCGACGTCCATTTATTCCATTAACAAACGGGATCAAGAGGAAATGTGTTTAACCATCGGCCGCTCCTATAAAATCCCGACTGTCGCGTTGCGTTTCTTTAACGCCTTCGGGTCCCGGCAGGCGCTTACCAACCCCTACACGGGCGTCGCCGCTATTTTTGCCGGGCGCATCCTTAACAAACGGCCTCCGGTTTTATTTGAAGACGGACTTCAGAGCCGGGACTTCCTTCATGTCTCCGAGCTGGCGCGGGGTATACGTCTTGCGATGGAGTCTGAGGTGGAAGATCAAGTTGCCAATCTTGGTTCGGGTTCTCCCACGACCGTGAAAGAGGTCGCCTCGGCGATCTCTAAAAAAGTCGGCTTTGACTCGGCCCCTTTGATCGAGAATAAATTCCGCGAGGGCGACACCCGGCATTGCTTTGCTGACGCTTCTAAGGCAAGGGAACTGTTTGGGTTTGAGCCGGGGATGTCTTTTGCGCAAGGGCTTGAGGAATTGTTGGCCTGGATGGAAACGCAGTCGCCTGAAGATCGGGGTGACGCCGCGATTGACGAGCTGAACGCGCGCGGGCTGATTCGGTAGCGTCCTTCCTTACTTTTCACTTAGATTCGGAGACAGATGGAGACAGCTTCTCTGCTGTATAGGGGAGTCCTACACTGATTTACACGTATATACTTTCCTGGGGAGTACGAGGGGTTAAGAGCCCGGCGGAGGACATAGGGCTGATATTCTGAAAGATTTTCCCCAATTGCCGACCAGTATATCCGCATTACGGGAAAATTATTCCCGGAAAATTTGTTGAAAAGTGATGGTTTTGGAGGCACAATCAAGAAATATGACCTTATTCAAAATTCCCCTTATGCCGTTCCGCATATATAGTAGTTAGCGAGACTGGGGACAGATTGAAAAATAAGACCTCTCTCATAAAGTTTGCGGCGGTTGCGGCGACTATTCTTATTGTTTTCTTGTGCGGGAGCGGATGGTTTGGCGTTCAAGCTGCATCCAGGCCTATCAAACGAGAGAACATTGTCGGAAAGTATTACGCAAACTGGAGGGACGATATCGGTTCCGAAGACATCGACATCAAAGAAGACAACACCTTTGCGCAGACATATGTTTCCCCAAAAGGGAGGGCGCAAACTAACAAGGGTCAATGGCAGTATGATGTTCGTGAGGAGGGGGCAGAAGTAATTTTCCGCGACTACAAGGTTTATTATGAAGATGGTTTTGAGAAGCTTGGGTTTGATCGTAAGAGGCTCACCGTAAAGAGTTTGCCCGTATTGACTGGCGTGAGGAGGATTGTTCGTGGAATTCTTTCGATTTCACGCGCTGACCAAGGTTGGATTTTCTTAGTGGTGGATAAAGAAGAAGGGTTCACGTATATAAAACAAAAGGAGACTGCAGTTGAACTCAACGGCTCAACGCCAGAAGTTAACGACGGCGCTCGCTAACAACCGCTACGGCCAACACGGCACCACAAGGAGCCCAATAGTGCCGGTGACCGAGCACGGGCGTTAGGTAGAAGTTGGGACTTTATGAAGAAATGGCAAGTACTTATCAACGGAACGAACTTTAAAGTTCAGGACGACGGAGGAAAAATCCGGCGACTAGGGTTTTTCACA
>JBFIEP010000307.1:0-4149 GCA_041603335.1 Elusimicrobiota bacterium
CGGGAAAACCGATTGATCTTGTTCTCCGTTATGAAATCGATCGAAAGTTGCGGGATGGAGGCGGCGGCGACGGCCCTGCGAATTTAAGCGATGCCCTCAAGGCACGTTATACAGATCCCCGCGGCCTTGTAGGAGTCAATGATCGTGTTCGGGCCCTCGCGGAGAAGCACGGTGGGGAGGGGGATACGACGGATATTGCACATGGTTTCTACCGTTATATTTTGGAGTTCATGGCCTACGATAAGAACGAGCCGGGCTGGGGGAAGGGTGATTCCCTGCGTGCGTGCGTCGTTGGACTCGGCAATTGCACGGACTTTCACTCCTTGTTCCAAGCGATGGCGAGTGTTAGGAAAATCCCGTCGCGCTTCCGAATGGGGCTGCCGTTAGGTCCCGAACCGGTTCAATCCTTTGACGGTAAGGGATATCACTGTTGGGTTGAGTTCCACGTTGAAGGCCGCGGCTGGGTGCCCATGGATATTTCCGAGGCGTGGAAGGTGAAGCACGGAAAAAAAGAAATGGACCCCGAGTGGGTGGAACGCTACTTCGGCACGCTTGATGAAGGCCGGATTCTTTTAAGTTCCGGTCGCTCCTTGACTTTGGATCCTCCGCAGGCGGGAGAGGCCCTCAACTATTTCGCCTATCCCTACGCCGAATCCGGCGGAAAGCCGCTCGATTCGGTGTCGTTTAAACGCACCATCCGGGACCGTCTTTAAAGATCCGAGTCCGCGTTGTCTTCTTCGGGATAGGGTCCGAAAAAAGTGCGGTAGAGGGAAATCGATTCCTTCAGGGCGGCGGCGTCTTCGGCGATGCCGGCCTCGGTTTGTTTTGCCGATTCGATCGCCTTATTCAGTTCCGCTTTTGATTCCACCATTCGATTTGCCATCCCGTGGCTTTTGGAGGCCATTAGGTGTGCTATAGGAACTCCCGGAAATGCTTCGGCGAGAGATAAGAACACAGTCCCGGCTTTTTTTAGACGTCCAGTTTGCAGGTAAATATATCCGAGCGTGTAGCGTGCCGTGAAGAGCCGTTCATCGAGGGAAACCGCATTTTCCAGGATAGCGGCCGCCTGCGCGTATTCCTTATTTTCAAACTTCGTCATACCGTCCCGGAATTTTCGGTGGGCTTGTGTGTAGTGTTTGGAGGATTTTTTAAACCGCAGAACCGTTATTTGTCCGGGAGTCCCGTAGCCCCGTTCTAGAAACGGGGAGGCCGCAAGGATGTTGTGGGTTTTGGTTCTTCGGGCGAGCTCTTCTTTTTCGGCACTGCTGCCCTTTGCCGCATGCAGTAGAGGCTGTTTGGGATTGAGAACAACGTAGGTTACTCCGCGTTTTAAGAGGTAGCTGAAAATCGCGTCAGGGGTTGACCCGTGAAGGAGCGGGTAGGCGCTTCGTTGGGTGTGTAGTCGGGCGGTGGCCGATTTCTCACTCGCGAGTATGGCGTTGTTAGGCGCGTTAGACGCGATCCATTCGAATGCTTCGCGTTCGATTGGGGGAGGGAGGAAGGAAGGCAGTGTCCCGCTTTTCGCCCAGGTGCCGAGTGCCGCGAGATTAACGGCAAGAAGAGCGGCGAATAATGCGCGCGGGGATTTTTTGAGAGCGATGATGGAGAAAAGCAGAAGGAATGGAATAATCGGAAAAAGGTATCGGGCGGCGCGGGCTCTCCAAAACAATATCGCGAGGAAATAGAGACCGGTGTAAATAGCCGCAGCCCGCAGTGTCTTGTCCTTGCGTGTGCGGACCACGCCTGCAGCCGCCAATCCTGTCGCCGCCAGTCCCAAAAGAAGAGCGAGGGGGGCAGGCACCCTCCAGGGAAAAAGGTTGATGGGGAGAAGAAAGCTCGTCGCCCAGAGGGTCATGTACCCTGCTAGTTGGGAAAACCATATGGAAATAAAGGCTCCGAAGTTTTTAAAGGCGGAAATGTAATTCTTCATCTCATTTGAGTAGGAGAGAATTACCGTGTCGGAACCGGAAGCGTTCCACGCTGAGTAGAGCATCATGCCGATAGCGACTGTCCCTAAAATACAGGCGGAAGCCGGGCGGCGCTTTTTTTGCCAGAGATCAAAGGCGAGTGCTGCGGCAAGGAATATCCCGAAAGGACGGATTAAGCTGGTGAATAGAGTCAGCCCGGAAAGAACAGCGATGCGCCGATTGTCGGGTTTCGAGACGTTGAGATTGAGCGTGAGCAGGGAAAAAAATAGAAATGCCGCTTCAGACATGACAACCGAGGAATAATAAACCGTCCCGGGTTGGGAGGCGAAGATTAAACCCAGGAAAGTCAGCAGCCGCGCGGGAAGGGTTTTTGAAAAAAGCCTGTTCAGTAAAACCAGGCTTCCCAAAATAAATAGCAGGGATAAGAATTTCGCAGCGGGGGCGCCGCCGATGGCGGCAGGCAGTGCCAGTAGAATCGGATAACCGGGTGAGAAATGCGTCTGCTGCGGATGGCCGGGCAGGCTTAGGTCTACGTAGCGACCCTCGCTCACCAATCCCTGTGCACTGAGGAGGTATTGGGCGTCGTCGTTGTGCAGACCTACCCCGTTGCGGGGCGCGAACGTAAACCAGCACAGCAGGCTGAGGCCCAGCGCAAAGGCCAAGGCTTTATTCATATCGGAATTATAGTTTTTGCGGTAGTTTAGGGTCCGGTTTATCCGGATCCTTATAGTTCGCTGCCCATGTTTGCGTAGGCGTAGGCCTCGGGAGGCGAGCCGCCTTGCCAAGGAGGGGTTGGGTGTTCCCCTTGTCCGTCCATCGAAGGTTCGATGGAACCGTCCATGTGGTGGTGCCACTCGTGTGATAGAACAACGATGCTAAGACTTTTCAGGCTTATGCGGCCTCCCGACCAAAGCCCTGCGACTGACGGCGGGGAAGGAATGTGGAGAGGGAGCTCGAGGGTCGGAAATCCTCCCCAGCCTCGCGGCTTTTCCAGGGATTTGCGGATATAGGCAACGAGGCGGGCAGCGGAAGGGCCTCCTCCGCTTTTTCCGAAAAAATAGACGCGTCGCAGATACTCTCGATACAAAGCTTTTGTGGCGGCGGAGCCGTCCCGGTTCTTTTCCTCGGCTGCGGTCCAAATATTTTCTTCGACCATCTGCGCCTTTTCAACTTCGGCCTCGGCGATAATATCGGCCATGAAGCTTTCGTCGGAGGCTGCCGCCATCTGAGCAATTTTCGCCATAATTTCAGGGTCAAGCGGGGCGTCATCGGGCCGTTCATCTGGAAAATTGCCGTTGTCGTCTTGTCGTTTTTTCAGCCGCTTATCGAAATCTTCCTTCTTTTTGCGCAGTTCGGGGTTTTTTTCAAGGGCATCCTTGATGAGCCCTGCCTGGTCGTGGCCGCCGTCAATATGGCCGTGTCCCTCATGACCGCCGGAGGCGAAAAGGGTCGCAGTGAGTGCCATGGATGAGACGAATATAATTGAAGCGCGGAGCATTGCCTATAGGATGCCCGCTTACCGGGAAAAGGGCCACTATCCAGGGGCCTACCCGGGCCTAGGCCCTAGGGCCTATCGTGAATAGGCCCTAAAGGCCATGGGTCAATTTGGTTGATTCAGGCACTCTATAGGTAGATGATCGTCCTGCGTTTAGCCCTCATCGCCTCACTTTTAGCCCCCTCCGCGGCTTCCGCCGCTGCGGGTGCCGTTCCTATTATGAGAGTGCGTAAGGAAGCGAAATCCCCGGATTTTAAAAAGGCGCCTGTTCGGGATGATTTCGGTTCCCTTGTGATTCATTTGGGCGACACGATTATGGACAAGACTATGCCGACGGAACGGGTTCCGGGCGTTGATCTTTTCCTGTCCGGTCTTGAAGATGCGCTCCACGCTGCCAATGATCTTCCGCGTGGAAAAATTTTGCGCAATGCCAGCGGAGCCCGCGAAGGATTGCGCCTCGCGTTTAACGACCTTTCCGCCGCGGGATCACAGCCGCACCTGAAGGATATTCAAAAAGGTCTTGAAGAGGTTGCCGCTGATCTCGCTCCTTTGGTTTTGGTGACAGAGAACTCGGTAAAGGAACTTCAAGCGGTTGCGTACCAAGCGCGTGCCCAGGTGGGTGCCATGGTCCAGCGTCCTCCGGCCTCGCCCGGAAGCAAGACGTCGATGGTTCAGATCATGGCGATAACGTCTAACTCTCCCGAAATCGAAAAACTGCGTAAGCGC
>JBFIEP010000308.1:0-4145 GCA_041603335.1 Elusimicrobiota bacterium
AATGGCGATTGAACGCTACGGGGGAGCCGCCTACGGACTGGCCGCATCCCTCGCTGTTCTTGGAATGCCGATCGCTGCCGTCGCAGCGAAGAAACTCTCAAAAATATTCGGGGTGAAAGGAGCACTGGCACTTTCCCTTATCGTCGCCAGTGCAACAAGCCTAGGGCTGTTCACGGCGTTTGGAATGGACGCACTGCCGTGGCTGGGTCTTGTCGCCGGTTTAACCGCGGTCCAAGGATCCTTTGCCACCATGCGGACTCTCGACAAAGTAATCCCAAGCCAACTCTTCGGTCGCGACAGCCTGAAAATAAAACGCTTCAACGGCCTCTCGTTTGCCGCATCACGATTGCCGGGCATTCTCGTTCCCCTCGCAATCGGATCGATTCTTGCGATCGTCGGTCAATACGGCACACTCGCGATTTTTTCCCTTTCCATGCTCGCGGCCGCACCCCTGGTCAAATTAATCAAAACCGGCGAATCAGCCTTAGGCGACGAGAACTCCAACAATTCGAAACCCGATCCAAAACTTCTGCGCCTTAGCGGGTGGGGATTTGCCTCCCAACAGATCATGACCTACGTCCTGCCGTTTATCCTGGTCAGTGCCTACGGCCGCTTCGCTTCCGGAGGAGACCCGATGGCGGCAAAGGCCATCGGAGGAATGCTGTTTAGTTTTTGGACGGTGGGGCTGCTCGGCGGAACCCTAGCCTTGATCCGCTCCGCCCGACGGTCAAAACCAATCGCGGCACTGCGCAAGGCAGCCCTCATGGGTGCCGGCGGGATGCTCGGATTTCTTCCGCTGCTATGGTCTGCCCCCTATGCCGCCTATTTGGGAATTGCCCTCGCCGGGTTCACCAGCGCATACTCTTTCCTCACCTATCTTTCCACCGCACAAGCCAATGCGCCGGCGGACAATCGAGCCGGGGCGCTCGCCCGTTATATGGTGTTTAGCTTTATCGCTGTCGCGGCTGCGGTCTGGGGCCTGGGAACTCTAATTCAGTACTATCCTGCCAGCGCAATTCCGTTCTTGTTTCTGATCGGGGGCCTCGGCCTTTTATCGCTTTTGAATCTTTGGATCGCCGCGAAACTCCGCGGCCGGGAGCCGTGACCATGCTAATTATTCCTCATCGAAACAATACGCGCCGTTATAAAATCATCGGCGCGGTGCTCGGCGCGGCACTCCTGGGTCTGCAGTGGAACTCGCAGCGCCCTTCGGTGCCCGCACCGACCGATGCGATGACCGCACGCGCGGCCGATGTTGAGATTCTCCGCGACCGCTACGGTATCGCGCATATTTTCGGGAAAACCGACGCGGATGCCGCATTTGGTTTCGCCTATGCAAGCGCAGAGGATCACTGGAAAACAACCCAAACGATTCTCATCGCCGGACGCGGCGAGGTCTCCCGCTTAAAGCCCTCCAAGAAGGCCTTGAAATCCGATTTCTTCGTTCAGTTTGCAGGGATTGGCGAAATCGTTGACGCCCAATACGAGTCGATACGCCCCGATGTCCGCGCGGTTCTAGAGGCGTACGCGCAGGGCATCAACTATTACGCGGCCAAACACCCATCAGAAGCCGACGCCCGTTTCCTCCCGTGGACCGGCAAAGATATCGCAAGGCAATTCGTTTTTAAAGTCACGCTTTTCATGGGCTTCACGAAAGCCATGCAGAAAATTATGTCGGGCGATCTTGCCTCGACAGGAAAACCGAGCGAGGGGAACGGGTCTAACGCCCACGCCGTTGCCGCGTCGCGTTCCGCCGACGGGATAACACGCCTCAATGTTAACTCCCATTTAGATTGGGAGGGATTTCGAGCATGGCAGGAAGCTCACGTTGTCTCCGAAGAGGGTTGGAATGTTTCGGGGGGCCATCTTGCCGCGACACCGTTTTTAATCATCGGACACAATGACCATCTCGGCTGGACCTTTACGGTCAACCGTCCCGATCTTGTTGACGTTTATGAAATAGAACGCGACCCCAAGAACCCGCTCCGCTATAAATTTGACGGAGAATGGAAAACGATGGAATCCAAAACAGCGCGCCTCCCTCTCGAATTCGGACCGCTCTCATGGACCCTTAAGAAAAAGTTTTTCAAAACCGTCCATGGACCGGCGCTGGAAGCAAACGGAAAACTCTACGCGTTCCGCGTCGCGGGAATCGAACGGGCGCTGGGCGCGAACGAACAGCTCTTCGATATGAATAAGGCGCAAAACCTCGCCGAATTCAAACGGGGCATGAGCCGCCACGCCATTCCGATGTTTAACCTCATCTACGCCGATTCCGACAACCTGTACCACCACTATAACGCTCTCATTCCAAAACGCGAAGAGGGTTATCCCTGGGAAGGGGTCGTTCCCGGAAACACCTCGGCGACCCTCTGGAAGGACTACATTCCGCTCAAGTCGCTTCCAACGGTCACCAATCCAAAATCGGGCTGGATTCAAAGCTGCAACGGCACCCCTTACGAAACAACCGGCGCCGGAGAGAACCCAAACCCGAAGGATTATCCGGAAACAGCCGGAATCGAGACCTACACCAATAACCGGACGCTGCGCTCGGCCGAAACCTTCGGCTCCGATCCTTCCATCACACGGGAAGAGTTCATCCGCTACAAATGGGACCGGAGCTACTCGAAGCGCGCTCCCCTCTATGCGAAGGTTATCAATCCGCTCCTAAGCTCTTTTGTTCCCGCCAATAACAATGAAGAAAAAGCCCTCGAACTAATTCGCCGATTTGACGGAAACCTTGAATTGGATTCACGCGAAGCGGCACTCGTGGTCAAGACCTACAATCCCATTTACAACAAACAGTACGACACGGCGAAAGCTCCGAAGGCCGAGGACGCCTTTCGAGACGCGATTCAATGGCTGGTCTCCCATCACGGACGGGTTGATCCCCTTCTAAGTGAAGTTCAATTCATTGAGCGGGGCGGAAAGGAAATTCCGATCGCCGGCGGCCCGTCGGTGCTCCACGTTGTAGACAGGCATCGCGAGAGAAACGGAAAAATCTACGGCACCCACGGGGACGGCTTCCTGCAGATTGTGGAATTTCCTAAAGGGAAACCTGCAACCTCGATGGCAATTCATCAATTTGGATCATCCTCAAACCCGAACTCCAAACACTTCACCGATCAAATGGATATGTTTGCCAAGCGAACGCTTAGACCGAGTTGGCGAACAAAGAAAGAGATTCGGGAGAATCTAAGCAAGGCGTATCATCCGTAAAAAACGAACGCTGCTCACCCTGCTCCCGCCCTCCCTCTGAGGGAGGTTGGGCCCTCTCTAAAAAAATTAAATTAACTCTTGTTTAGGGACCCCCCAAAGCCCCCCACGGGGGCGCGGGAGAAGGGGGGAGCAGTGAGCCTTCAGCTACTACGGCTGATTTTTCTTTGGGACGGCAACTTTCGGAAACGGCCGTTTCTTATTAAGCGACAACGCGTACATATCAAACGCGTGGATTCCGGCGTCCATCCCTGAAATATCCCGATCAAACTGTTCCTTCGTGTGCCCGTACATAAAACCCGAGGCGACTCTTCGGCCGTGAACTTGTTTCGCCAGGTTCCCTGAAGCGTTGTTATGAAGCAGCTTCGATTCGGGAATATCGAAACGGGTTCCACGCAGCGGCTCATCGTTAACCAGGGTCGTGGCAATCAGATCGATTCCATGCTCAAGCATTTCTGCGATCATGTAATTGGAAATCTGGCGTCCCGTTCCGCGAGGGGCGCGGGGATCACTCGCCATTAACTTAGCCAACAAAAATTCCGCATTCGGACCGTATGCCTTCTCAACCGCGAGCCGGGCGAGCAAATTGAACTCCTGTGATTGATGCCCCGGTTCGATTACGCCTTTTCCATAAACCAACATGAAACCTTGGATTTTCCCCTGCCTGTCGCGTGCGATCAAAATCCTGGCATCAGGATGCTCCAAGTACTTCTGAAAGAACTCAATGCTGTAGGTCCACGCCAAGAATCCGGATTTATTGAGTTTTTGCGCCGGATCATCTTGATGGTTTCCCAATCGAGAGTAATCGGTTATTTCAACGAGGCGTTCCAAGTCGTCGTAGTCGGCGTCTTCAATCCGTAAACGGGGCTTCCCATGACGGATACGCTGAATTTCACTCCATGCTCGAAACGCAAACGCTTTCAGGGGGC
>JBFIEP010000309.1:0-4141 GCA_041603335.1 Elusimicrobiota bacterium
AGCATCGCCCCGCAAAAAAGCGACGGCATGAAAACACCGCCCGAACCGCCGGATCCAAGTGTCAAGGAGGTTGTGACGTAGCGGGTCCCTAAGAGAAGTAGAAGCGTCCACAAGCCGTAATGCCCGGCCAGTGCGTTGCTGATCACAAGACTGCCGGTTCCGAGCGCCCCGGGTACGAAAAAGCCAACCGCCCCGACAAGCAGTCCGCCTACAGCCGGTTTCCAGGCGCTGTCGACGGGCCACCCGAAAATTGTGAAGTTCTCATCAAACGCGTCCTCGAACCTATAGAGCATCATGACGAAAGCCTTGGATAGAATACCGGCGAGAACGCCGAGCATGACATAGAGGACGAGTTCCGCAGGATGAACGAGTTGATACGCGGGGACGTTGAAGAACGCCGCTGACCCGCCATGCATCGCGCGGGACACCGTTGCCGCGACAACGGTGGCAAACAGTACCATCGCAAAGGGACCGGCGGTAATTTCACCCATGATGATTTCAAGAGCGAAGGCCATTCCGCCAAGCGGGGCGTTGAAGGCCGCGGAGATGCCGGCGGCGGCCCCGGCGGCGGACATCGTCTTAAGCGTCACGGCCGGCAATTTAAAAAGTTGTCCAAGACGGGAGCCGATTGAAGCCCCTATTTGAACGATGGGACCTTCCCGTCCCGCGGAGCCGCCGGTTCCGATGGTGAGAGCCGAGCACAACGCCTTGAGCGCCGCGACGCGTCCCCGGATTTTCCCGCCCTTTTGGTGCATCGCCAGCATGACTTCGGGAACACCGTGGCCTTTGGACTCGGGGGAAATATGTTTGATGAGCGGGCCCACGATCAGGCCGCCGATAGCGGGGAATACTAAAATGCGCCAGCGATCCATCAGAGGTTGGTCGGCGAGGTTCGCGGGCGAGCCTCCGAGTGTCGTCTGAAATACCCAGTGAATGGCTTTGTCAAACAACGCCGCGAAGACTCCGGTAAGCAGTCCAATTAAGATTGCGAGCGCGACGAGGAATTTTGTTTCCGATGGGGCCAGGAGCGGCAGGATGCGGTTGAAGCTTGCACGGCACCACTCGCGTAAATCCGCGAAGTAGCGAATGCTATCGAGAACCCAGGCCGGGATTTTAGGCGCTTTCTGGGGGTTCTTTGGTTTCACGCGATTGCTTTTTTCCAGAGTGAGGAAACGAGCCGGTCCTTCGCCTTTCCTGCCGGCGTCCAGCGGGCGTTCCCTGGAAGAGATTTTGGCACATCTGCCTCGCGGACTGTAACCGTAATTCGATGATGGGTAATGGAATGCCGCACGGTGCGGACAGTTTTGCCAAGCTGCACCCCTTTAAGATGGCGGCGTTCAGGAAGCGCCCAGTGCCCGGGGAGAAAGCGCTCGTCGTCTGAACGTTTCCACAGGAGGAGTTTACCGCTCTCACGCGCGAGAATCGCGGTCCACTCGAGTTTGATCGGCGCACGTGCGGAGGCTGCCTCCGGGAGGGACTCCTGTAGTCCCTTTTTGAATGCGGTGCATGTTTTTGAAACGGGACACTCTCCGCAAAGCGGGCTTTCCGGAACACAGAGACGCGCCCCGAGTTCCATCAGGGCTTGGTTCCAATCGCCCGGCCGTTTGCGGTGCATCTCCTTTTTCGCGAGCTCCCAAATCTTCTCCTGCATCACCGGTTTTTTGGGATCGCCATGCACGCCGAACAGCCGCGAAAAAACCCGGATCACATTTCCATCGACCAATTCATGGGGCTTCCCAAAGGCGATTGATGCGATGGCGGCCGCACTGTAGCGCCCGATCCCGGGAAGGGAGCGGAGTTCTTCGAGGCCGGAGGGCACCTCGCCGCCAAACTCGGAAACGATCCGTTTCGCGGCTTTTCTTAGATTGCGGGCGCGGGAGTAATAACCAAGTCCCGCCCATTGTTTAAGGACTGCCGGTTCGCTCGCTTCGGCAAGTTCGTGTACGGTTGGAAATCGTTTAAGGAAACGTTGAAAGTAAGGGATGACCGTAACCACCTGGGTTTGCTGAAGCATCATTTCAGAGATCCAGGTGCGGTAGGGACTTGTCTTTTCACGCCAAGGCATTTGCCGCCGATGGGCGTCGTACCACCTGAGCAGGGGTTTGTGAAGGGCGCTACTCATTACGCAAGGCTTGCACCGGGTCGAGCTTCGATGCTTGGTAGGCAGGGTAAAGCGAGAAGATAAAGCCTGCGAAAACCGAAATTCCGAGGGTCGCGAGATAGTGCCATGCCAGCAGGGCTTCGAGCTTGTCCGCGCCGTCTTTGGAAAGTTTTTCAATGCCCACAAGCCCCATGGCGATACCGGCCACTCCTCCCAATGCCCCGAGCATCATCGCTTCGGTGACAAACTGCATCAGGATATCCAAGCGCGTCGCTCCTACGGCGCGGCGGACGCCGATTTCCTTGATGCGCGAGAAGATCGTCGCGAGCGTCACGTTCATAATGCCCACGCCGCCGGCCAGAATCGCGACGATGCCGACGGATAAAATTTGAATGGCGGCTTCTTTCTGACGTTCCAGACGCTGGGAAACAATTTCCCTCCAATCGCTCAGGTTGAAATCCTGTTCCCCGCGATGACGGACATTGATTAGATTTTTGACCCGCTGCATTACGGTCGCCACCGTGTTTGCATCACCGGTGTCGATAACGATTTCAGAGATTGCATCCGGGACAAAGTCCCCGCCGCGCTGTTCATTGTTGAAATAGCGCTGCGCCGTTGTAAGGGGGATGATGACCGAAGCGTCCCTGCCGATCCAGCGGGGGTCTTTGTCCTGCGGGGGATTTTTCAGGACTCCCACGACCGTTAAAATCTGGTCGTTGAGCCTGATTTTCCGTCCGATGAGTTCGACGCGTTTTACCCAGGGGTCGAATTTATTGCTCCAACCCCACCCCATCTTTTGAGCCCGCTTCATCCAAAACGGTTTTTCGATCCAGCCTCCGGGTTCATTTAATACGCAAATGCGGGCCGCGGTATCGATGTCATGTTGGTTGATGAACCGGCCTTTTACGGTATAAAGCCAATTGCGTTTCATCCACTCCATGGTGACGCCCTTGACCTGGATGTTCTCCGAAAAATCACCGTACCGGATTTCGGCGTTTGTGCCGAGAGTGGGCGATACCATATAGAGGTTCGGGATCGCCTTTCGAATAATATCCGCGTCTGTGCTCGTCAGTCCCTTTGACAGTCCCGGCGATTCATCACCGCCGCGCTGCCACTTTTTTGTGAGATTGATGCGCCCCGGTCCGGCAAGATCGAATGTTTCACGGGTCCGCTTCTGCATTTCGTTGACGTGAGCAAACGTATAGAGAATCGCCGCGACACCGAAGGCGATGGCCGCGAAGCTTAGGAACGAACGGGTTTTGTGGGAATAAATTTCTACCGCGCCCGTGCGAAGGCTTTCCCATATCATCATGATGCGGCCCCGAGGTGTTCTTCATTATTTACGAGACCGTCCTTCATGTGGATGATGTGCTGGGATTCTTCCGCAACGGACCGGTCGTGGGTCACGAGCAGCATGGTCATTCCTTCTTTGTTGAGTTCCTTAAACAGCTGCATAATCTCGACGGCCGTTTTTGAGTCCAGGTTCCCGGTGGGTTCATCGGCTAGAAGGAGTTTGGGTTCGTTCGCGAGGGCGCGTGCGATGCCGACACGCTGGCGTTCTCCGCCTGACAATTCAAGGGGGGTGTGGTGACTTCGTTTCGCAAGGCCGACTCTTTTAAGAAGTTTATGACCGCGCTCGATGCGTTCTTCCGATCCAACCCCGGCATAGCCCATTGGAAGGCAGACATTGGCCAAAGCCGTCATGCGGGGGAGCAGATTATAGGATTGGAAAACAAAGCCGAGTTCGTCGCGCCGCACGCCGGTACGCAGGCCATCGTTTAAATCGTCTACTCGGTGGCCGGCGAGACGGTATTCCCCGGTTGTAGGGCCGTCCATAAGTCCGAGAATATTGAGGAGTGTTGATTTTCCGGAACCGGAGGGCCCCATGATCGCGGCATATTCGCCATTTGGGATTTCAAATGTGACTCCACAGAGGGCTTGGAATGCGGTTTCGCCCTCTCCATACGTCTTTGTCACGTTCTCCAACCGGATCACGGTCTAGCGGCTCGCCTTCTTCATTGCTCTGCGCATGGCTTTCGC
>JBFIEP010000310.1:0-4128 GCA_041603335.1 Elusimicrobiota bacterium
CCGCGCGCTCATGGCGAAAGTCAAAGGTCAATTGAACGGGAAAATTTCCGACTCCCAACTCGCACGGGTGCAGAACACGCTCGCAAGCTCGCTCGGATCCTCAAAGGGACCCCGGATCGATGGGGTCATTGATCAGATCAGCGACCTCTATAACCAGGCAGGAGTCAATAAGACCGATTTGCCCTTCACGCTCGGGCAATTAAAAGACTCCGCACGAACCCAGCAGGTAAAAACGGCGGCGATGGTTTCTTTCGCCGACCCGGCGAAATTATGGCGGCCCAGCAACAACCTGGATACTTCACGGGTTCCCGACCTTCCTAAGGCAAAACAAAAAGAACCGGTGACTGAAAAATCCGCTCCCCAGCCCACCATGCGTGATAAGGCCAAGGGACTCGTCGCAGCAATTCCGGCCGAGTGGCGCGGAAAAACGCTGGCCCAACTTAAAGCCAGCGGGGTGGCCATCGGCGACCTCATGCCCAATGCCGACCATGGCGCTCTCTCGATGGCCTTGGATGCCCTCAAGAAGCAGACGGGTTTGGATCTTGTCGCGCAACGCGTTGGAGAACTCGCGGCGAAACTCGATTCCAAAGAAAAGGCGAAACTGAAAGAAACCAGCGCGGCCCAGTTCACCGAACTCGGCAAAAATATGGACGGCCTCAACGCCGATCTCTCCGGACTCCTGAAGGACCCGAAATTCCTCTCGGACCCCAATGCTAAAAATAATTTCCGGGGCGACCTAGACAAACTATTGGCCCGGGTCAGCGGAGATGACAATGAATGGTCCCGCATGCTGCATAGGGCAAACTCGCTAAGCTCCCCCCCCCTCTCCAAGGAGGAACTCGACGGGGCTAAAGCCAAGGTCGCAGAACTTAAACCGCTCGTAGAATTCCTCCAGTCGCTCAAATCCAATCCCCGGCTCAAACTGACGGCGATGAATGCAGAGATCTTCAAAGAGTTTGTGGGGACGGATAAAGACGGCAAGCTCCAACTCGGACAAGCCGGCGAAGCCTTCCGGGCATCCCACGTGCAGGCGGCAGAATCCAACAAGGCGATTCGCGCCAAAATCGGAACCCTCTCCAGCCTTCTCGCAAAAACAAAGGACGCCGACATGGCGGCAATGCTCGGCACCTTCTTTGAAAATAACAACGCCCTTGAAGGAACCGAACTCGCGGGTGTCTACACAGCGTGGAACAACATTCGAAAGCTAAAAGAGTCCGATCCAACTTCGGAAAAATTGATCACGGCCGAAAAACAACTGCGCGCCAACTTCAAACAATACGTTGTTAAGGTTGAGGAGACCCTCAAGGAAGACGGCAAAACCGGCGTCAAGACAGAACAACTCCTCAAGAAAGGCTACCGGGGTGTTTCCGACTCTCTCTTTGCCCACCTCGAGGGCCATCCCAGCAGCAACGGGGAAGGCGACATCGCAAAATTTGTCGCCGCCTACAGCGCCCTGCGCGACGATCCTAAATCCGGGATTGACGGAGAAATGGCGCTCGCCGTCTTAGCGAAGAAGGCCCTCAATGCCTTGCCCGAACGACAAACCTATCTGGAGCTCGTCAACGCCGAAGGAGCATGGTCCAAGGCTCTCGGACAATTAAGCCCTGCGGCAATCGAACGCCTCCGGGGACAAAAATCTCAGATCAATTCGGAAATAGCGCGGCTGGAAAAAGAGAAAAAGAACGTCGAATACCGCAGCACTCATGTGGAACGTATCGCCCGAACAGCCGTAGATTCGAAGTTCGCCTCCATCTCAAATATCCAAAGCCTCGTCGGCTCCCCGGCCGGCGAAGCGGTCTTGGGAAAATCAGTTGTTTTCATAGATCACGACACGCTTAAAACCCTCACGGCAAATCACGGAAAATCCCTTGAGAGCCTCAACTGGATCAAGGACATGCAGGGAAATGACCACAACGGAGGATTGAGCGGGAGCATACGACGCGAACGCGGCGACAATATTATCCCGATCGATATGGACGCCAAGGTCATCACCTTTACCACAGCAGGCGGTCAATTCGTTCGCATGCCGACAGATGCCTTACTCAAGATGGAAAAGAGCCATCCCGTTTTTGCCCGACAACTGACCGCCTATATGAATCCTTCCCATCTCGCAAAGATTTCGGGGGATCCGAAACGAATCGCGCAAGCCGATCAACTCATCCAGTTGGAAGGCCTGCGCCGGTCAAAGGTTCAGCAGGTCCTCATCGATATCGGCGACGGGCGGTCACTGCTGGTTCCCGCAGAACAAGTCCGGGAGCTCCTCCTCAAACAGCCCGAACTCGCTAAAAATCTACTTTCGGAAACCGGTATTAATTTCACGGACTCGTCTTTTTCTTTGCCTGGCTACAATTCAGACGCCTTGATTTCGGCACAACTATGGCAAGCGGGCGTCCGTTCTATAAATACAGCACAGAGACCGGACTCGACCCGGATTCAGCCTTCAAAAAACATCCCCGTATTCGGCACCGGTTCAACAAATCCCAAGCTGGCTAAAGCATTGGCGAGCTTGAACGGGAACGTCCAAAAAACCGTTTTTCTCAATGTTGCAGACTCTCCCGATCAGGTCGTCATCAGAATTGACGAAGGAACCGGGAAACTGAGGCTCGGCGGTTCTTCTCCCGAACTCGTCTTGTCCGTTCCAAAGTCGGATGACAAAACCCTCTTCCTCCCCACGCAAAACAGCCGCTACGGGATACCGATCCAACCGGGGAAGGACGGAAAGCCCGCCGTCGTTGATACAAGCGCCTTACGCCGCATTATGGTTGCAGCCAACGATGAAAAGAAAGGAATGTCGCTAGTCACCCTCCGAGACACCAAAGGAATGTGGAATGCCAATGATGATCCCCGCTTTCTAATCAATGCCCTGGGAGATTCCTCGAAACCCGTCGTCATCACCCGTCAGGATTTAATGCGAACCACCACAGATCGCCGCGGCTCCGTTCTGCTCTGGGACGCTCCAAACTCCGAAGTCGCGCTGCTCGGAGGATTGCTTCCGTTCCACGATCGCGGCGATGGCCGGGCTAACCCGCTGCTGATTCCATCTTTCGCCGCGCCCCGACGCAGCATCCCTCCCTCTCTAAGATTTGTAGACCCGAATTATCGCAGGCGTTATCGCTCGCCCGATGCCGATAAAAAAACCGCAGCCATCGATGCCCAAATCGCCGCTCTCGAAAAGAAACGCGACGGCGTAGACGCCGTCATCGCCGATCATAAAAAAGCCCGCGCGGAGTTCTCCGTAATGCTCAGCCGCGATGGACAAAAAGGCGACGTGGACCACTTTCTGGAAAGCCAGGACAAAGCCGAAGTCATGCGTTGGGTCACCGCAGCCTACACCCAAGGGAAACAATCGGGCACCAACCCGGAGAAACTCTCCGAACTTCGGGAAAAAGGAATCCGCTACTACCATGGCGGCGTCCATCTACCCAATGAACTCAAACAACTTGATTTGATCGCCAAGACAGTTCCCCCCTCCAATTCCGATCATGGAGAGGCGTGGGTCAGGGACGCAGCCGCCCGGCTCGCCGATATTCGAAACCCCACTCTCCTTACTGCCGGCGGCGCAGACCGCTTCTTAGAACTCCGGAGGAAAAAAGCTCTCGGAGAAACTCTTAGTGCCGAGCAGTTATCCTTTCTCGGCGCCTGGGAAGGAGAGGGTTCTTATACCGATCAACTTAAAACCGCCTACCGGGAACTCCAAAATGGGGCGGAGACTCTCCCGACCCGGATCGCTGAGCAACAGACGTTCTCCCAGTTCGCCCATACTCTCAAAGGGGATCCCCCTCCGGGATTTTTCAAAGCCCTTAACTTCACCCCGGAACAAGAAAAGACCTTTCGCGAAAATTTGAAAGGGGTGCAAAATGCCCCGGCAAACGATCCCCAAGCATTCGCTTTCCGCACAAGTGTCCGTGAAACCGTAGGCCGCCCGCTTAACGATTGGGTGGAACGTTCCCAGGATTATCTCGCAAAAACTCCTCGCGATATGGAAAACATCCAGGCGGCATTAGGAAATCTTGATGGCGCTCCGGGCAAACGCGCAACACCTGAACAGGTTCTCACCGCGCTAAAGAGCGCGGGATACCAGGTTCTTGATGAAGCGTCTCTCCGCAAACAATACAAGGACAATCCCGC
>JBFIEP010000311.1:0-4120 GCA_041603335.1 Elusimicrobiota bacterium
AGCGGTTTTAGGGAGACTTGCCAAGCGTTCCATGTATAAGAACACCGCGCGGTCGTTCTTTTGAGTCTCCATAAGTTTTCCGAATAATTCCCGTGCGGATTCAAATTGCCCATCGCGATAGGCGCCGATGGCTTTCTCGTAATCTGCGAGCCAGTTAGGCATCGTCTCGTCCTCGCCAAGAAGTTCAAATACTGCGACAGGCTTCTTTTTTCCCTTCACGCGAACGAGGTCGAGTGGGCGGTATAAGAACCGTCCCCCCGGTGAGGCGTCACGCACATCGGAGGTGACGATAATTCGGGCGCCGTAATGTTTTGTGAGCCCTTCAACTCGGCTTGCGAGATTAACCGCGTCACCGATGACGGTATAAGACGCTCGGCTTTCCGAGCCAAGATTTCCAGCAACCGCCGGTCCGGTATGCAGCCCGATGCCGATGTTTAGGGGTGCTTGATTGTCCCTCTCGCGCTGCAGATTGAGAGTCTCTAGTTCTTTTAGCATCCCGAGTGCGGCCCGTTGCGCTCGGACGGGATCGTCCGTTTTCGAGAGTGGGGCACCCCAGAGGGCCATGATAGCGTCGCCGATATATTTGTCGATCACGCCCTTTTCTGAATCGATCGGTTTTCCCATACGGGTAAAATAATCGTTGAGTTGGGAAATGAGGTCCTGGGGCGAGAGTGTTTCCGAAAGCGTCGTGAAGCTTCGTATATCGGAGAAGAGGACTGTAACGGTTCGTTCTTCACCGCCTAGTTCGATCTCGCCCGTTTTTAAAAGTTCTGCGGCGATCTCGGGAGAAACCGCTTTATTAAGAACGTCCCGGAACTTTTCCTTCTCGCGGAGTCCCCCGGCCATTTCGTTAAAGGATTTCCCTAGTTGACCGAGTTCGTCATTCTGTTTGATGTCGACCAGGGTGTCCAGTTCTCCTGCGTTAAGTTTGCGGGTTGCTTGGACGAGTTTTTCGACGGGTGCGGTGACGCTGCCCGCTACAAAAAGGCCGACAACGGCCGTGAGGAGAAACCCGACAAGGCCGACTAATAAAACGAGTTTCCGCAGTTCGCGCAAAGGCGCGAGTGCGTCATCCCAGGAGCGTTGTAAAAACGCGGACACCTCGGGTGCCACCGGTGCCCGCAGGACCAAGTCGTGACGGTTGGAGTACGCAAGGAGGCTCGGTTCTCCCAAAGGAAGTGAATTCCCTTTTTCTTCCAGGGCGTTGCGTGCCTCATCCGACTTTAGGGTCGATGCAAATAATTGTCCGCCGCTTTGAAATGAGATCTCCGTTTTTGTGACGGCCTGAATCTCCTCTGCAACAGAGTCATCTATTCGAAACCCCGCGATAAGGACTCCAATGACGTCGGGGGCGAGGACTGGAACAGCGGTGACTTGGTAAGGGACTCCTTCTATGCGGACGACGGCCGACCCGGCCTCTTCATCGAGCGCATTTTCCACGATGGGGAGTTCCTCAAGGATGTCTGAAGGGACTCCTTCGAGAGTCGATTCTTTGATCACCCCCGCGTCATCGGTAATCCAAATTGCATCGGCCATAACGCGGGACTGGAGACTTTCCAGAGTCGAGACGATTGTGCCCATGTTTTCGGTGGCGAGGGCTTGTTTGAACGCGTGGTCTTTCGAGAGGATCGAAAGCGAGCGATTGAGTTCGCTGTCGCGGCGTTCAAGCAGCGAGACGAAAACGTTGCGCGCGATTTCAAGCTGTTGGCGGATTTCCGATTTAATCTGCCGGGTTTGGTTGCGATCGATAAGGAGCAGGCTGGAAGAGAGGACGGCTGTGAGGAGCGTTAAGAACGCGCCGAGAACTTTTAATCGAAAGGGGATAAAGGGCACGCGAAAAGCTTAGTAATAAATCTTTCTGTTTTTGGATTTTTTGTTTTTCTCGCCTTTCAATTTGAGTGTCCAGTCGACCGTTCCTTCACCGTCTTTTAGTGCGACCTCCACTTCGTGCTTGGTATGTTTCCCGCGTATTCGGGGATGGTAGACGCCGAGGCGCACGGACTTCCTTTTGGATACCTTTAAGGTTGCCTTCCCTTCGGCATCGGTGCTGACCCGCCGCGTTGATTCCGTTACAAGAATCGTTCCCCGCATCCAATCATGAATTTTGCAGCCGGTTTTCACCAATCCGGCTTTATCGAACTTCACAATTTTGGGCTTTCCGTCTTTGTAGAGACGGGAATCGAATTTCTTGACCTTGGAGAACGAATAGACGTGATGGTGGGTGGTGTCTTTGTTCGGAAAAGAAACCGAGTCCCCGACGGTGACCACTAAAAAGGCGGGATCGAAGTCCATCTTGACCATTTCCATGGTGTTGGTCTTTGGTTTGCTGCTGGGACCCATGTCATCAAGGGCGAATATAACAGCGCCTTCAACCGGATTTCCTTTCTGATCGACAACGGCCGCCTTGACCGAACTGAGTGGTTTCTCGGCGGCTGCAGGAATGACGAGAGCCGCGATGAAAAGCAGGGATAGGTGGCGCATGGAGTCTCCTTTTCCCATATATAACCGGGAACGGGAGGGCTGGCAAGTTTGATTTCGAGCTACATCCGCTCGGGAGCGGAGACGCCCAGCAGGCCGAGTCCTTCGGCGATCAGTGCTCGAACGCCGGCGCAAAGGGTTAGGCGCGCTTTGGACTTGGCGGAGTCGTCTTTATCGAGGACGTGACAGTCCTCATAAAATTTATGGTAAAGCCCGGCGAGTTCGCTCAGGTAGGTTGTCAGGGCTGTCGGTGAAAGTTCTTTTTCGCAGGCGCGCAGGGTATCTGAAAACCAGGCGAGTTTAAGCAGGAGTGCGCGTTCCGCCGGATGGGTGAGTTCGGCAAGAGAGGCATCGTCGGCCTCGCCTTCGAGGCCGCGTTCCTTGGCCTCCCTAAATATCGAGCAAACCCGTGCGTGGACATATTGAACGTAAAAAACGGGGTTTTCATTCGATTGTTTTTTCGCAAGCTCAATATCGAAATTCATGTGGGCATTGGCAGTTCGCATGGCGAAGAAATAGCGGCATGCGTCCAATCCGGCTTCGTTGACGAGTTCCCGCAGCGTCACGAATTCACCGGCGCGCTTGGACATCTTCACGACTTCCTGCCCCCGAAGCAATTTCACGAGCTGATGGATGATCGCTTGGAAGGTTCCCTTCGGGTATCCGAGCGCGGCGATTGCGTCCTTCATTCGGGGGAGATAGCCATGGTGGTCGGCTCCCCATATGTCGATGAGCTCTTTTGCGCCGCGATTGAGCTTATCCTGGTGGTAGGCAATATCGGCTAGGAAGTAGGTCGGGCGGCCGTCGTTGCGAATAAGCACTCGATCTTTATCGTCTTCTCCGTCCTCGCCGCCGGTATCGAGCCAGGTTGCGCCGTCTTTTTCGTAGATCTTTCCGAGTCCCTTGAGTTTTTCAAGCGCCGCGTCGAGCCCCTTCGCTTCATGCAGCTCCGATTCGAGGAACCATCGATCGAAGGTGACGCCGAAATTTTCCATATCGGCTTTATGGCTCGCCAGGTTTTTTTCGACACCGAATTTTCCAAATGCTGCGGCATCCCAATCTTTCGCTTCGGGCGGGGCTTCGGCGGCAATTTCTTTAACGTAGCTGCCTTGGTAGCCGCCTTCCGGTATTTCCGCGTCCTCTCCCCGGGCCTGATCAAAGCGTGCTTTGACGGAAAGGCCGAAGGTTTCCACCTGACGGCCCGCATCATTGACGTAGTATTCCGTATGAACCTTGTGACCGCGCCGTCTTAGAATGCGCGCAAGAGAATCTCCAAGCGTTGCCGCCCGGGCTGAAGCGACATGCACGGGTCCGGTTGGATTCGCGGATACGAACTCAAGGTTTATATCCCGTCCCCCGTCCCCTTTCCCATATTGATGCGGTGAGGCGATCAGAGATTTTAAATTCTCGGCAAGGGCCGCGGGGGAGAGTTTAATGTTAATGAAGCCGGGGGGCGTTGCGGAAAACTGCTCTCCCTCAAGCGATTTAACGGCGCTTTGGGCAATTTCGAGAGGCTTGCGCTTTAGCGGTTTTGCCATCGATAGCGGCCAAGGCGTTGAAAGGTCGAATTCGGGTAGATTCCCGGGCGCAGGTTTAAGAAGCACCGGGGTCGGGGAATCGGCGCCTTCTGATTTTGCCCACG
>JBFIEP010000312.1:0-4118 GCA_041603335.1 Elusimicrobiota bacterium
CGTCTCACTATATGAAGCGCTGGTTTCCGCATAAAATTGCTACAATGGCCCTCCTTGGCGCGGTAGCTCAGGGGTTAGAGCGGGCGTTTCATAAGCGCTAGGCCGGCGGTTCAATTCCGCCCCGCGCCACACGGATTTACAGTTTAATTATCAAGAGAATATTAGGAGACAACACGATGGCCGAAGCGTCACTAGTAGTCGTCAGTAAAGTCAAATCGATGGTAAAAGAGCAGGGACTCCGCACTGGTGGAGACTTTCTAGACGGATTGTCCGCCCGGATCAATCAGATCGTTTCTGCAGCGTGCGAAAAAGTCAAAACCGAAGGTAAGCGCAAAACCCTCGGGGCTGAAGATCTCTAAATAAAACTTCGCTCAATTCCTCCCTTTCCTAATAGGAAAGGGAGGACTTTGCGCTAGTCTTTGCTAGAATCGCCATAGCCTATGGTCACCTTTAAGCAGTATATGGAATCCGCTCTTTACGATCCCCTCTGCGGTTTCTATTCCAAACGGTCTGCCAAAGAAGATTTTTATACGGCCCCGGAACTTCATCCGGCTTTTGCCCAGGTACTGGCAGGCCGAATCGTTGCGGGTTTAAAACGCGTTAAAAAGACCCGCCCTAAGGCACCCTTATTTGTCGTTGAGATGGGTTCGGGCAACGGAACCCTCGCGCGCCAGGTTCTGACCGCTTTAAAAAACGAGCATCCTTCATGGTTCAGACAGATTCGCTACGTATTAGTCGAGCGCGTAGAGGATTTAATGCTGGAGAGCGTCCTGTCCCTGCAGTCGCTTGCCCCGGGGGGGAAACTTCTCGGCTATAGCCGGCTCGATGAAATGCAGCCCGTCTGCGGCGTTTTCTTTTCCAACGAATTAGTAGATGCTTTCCCTATCCACCTTTTACAGAAAGAAAAAGGCCGGATGCGTGAAGTTTATGTGAAAAACCGGAAACACGGGTCCGGAAAAGTCCGCAGTCTCGGACTTCTTTCCTCTCGCGCTCTCGTCCACGAAGCGCGCGCGGTCGCAGAAAACCTCCATGAGGGCGGCCAACATGCCGTCAATCTTGAGGCCCGCAATTGGATGCACAAGGTCGCAAACCGCCTTCGCGTAGGGGAAATTATCACTATTGATTACGGAAAGAAATTCGCACCCGGCGCCCCAAACCCTCCCCGCACCTTTCACAAGCACACGATCGGGTCCGACCCGCTCGCACGCCCCGGGCGCGAAGACATCACCGCGGGAGTCGACTTCGGTTCATTAATCACAGCCGGGAAAAACGCGGGGCTGCGCGAAAAGTTTTACAGCTCGTTTTCACGGTTTCTCATCGATGGCGGAATTCTAGACCGCATTCCCTCAGGCGCAGACCCTGCTTCTTTCGCAGAACGCGCGCGAATCAAGACACTCTTCCACCCAAACGGGATGGGCGAGTCCTTCAAAGTTCTCGTTCAAGAAAAAGGAATAAGCATATGATGATCAATTATGTGACGATCTACGCCTTTCTTGTGGTGGGGCTCGGCTTTGCGACGGTATCGCTCCTCGCCGCCCAGCTTTTGCGGCCCAAAGTTCCCGACGAAGTTAAGGAATCAACTTACGAGTGCGGGATGCCCGCGATCGGAACGACCGAAGTAAAAACCAACATTCGCTTTTATGTGTTCGCCTTGCTCTTTGTAATTTTTGATGTAGAAACACTTTTCGTGTATCCGTGGGCCGTTACGGTCAATTCGCTCGGTTCTGTCGCGGTAGTCGAAATGTATATCTTCCTGACGATTCTTTTTCTCGGGCTGGTTTATGCCTGGGCAAAGGGCGCCCTTGAGTGGGACGTTCCCGTCCCCGCAGGGAAGAAATAGGAGAAGTTCCATGGGTATTGTTCTAGATGCTTTACCGGGTGTCGCAGGGGTTCTCCCTGGCGGGGCAGGGGTTCTTGCCCGCGTTGACGACCTTGTTAATTGGAGCCGGAAGTCCTCCTTATGGCCAATGACCTTCGGCCTTGCGTGCTGCGCCATCGAAATGATGGGAGCCTACGCAAATCGTTTTGATTTCGACCGAATGGGCGTCATCCCGCGTCCAACGCCCCGACAAGCCGACCTCATCATAATCGCGGGAACCGTCGTAAAAAAGATGGCCGACCCGATCATCCAGGTTTACAAACAAATGCCCGAGCCGAAGTTTGTTATCTCATACGGCTCCTGCTCGAATTGCGGCGGCCCGTACTACGATTCTTATTCTGTAGTAAAAGGCGTCGATAAGATTATCCCCGTAGATATTTACGTAGCCGGCTGCCCGCCCCGTCCGGAAGCCCTCCAATTCGGCCTCATGCAGCTGCAAAAAAAGATCGAAACGATGAAACTGGCAAACGGAGCCGGATCGGTGCCGCAGCAGGAGAAAGGCGCACGCGTCTTCGACTAAACATGACCACCACAACTCTCGACAAAGAAGCACTCCAGGCGAAATTCGCCGAAAAATTCCCAAAGGCAGAATCCATTGGAGAGCCGGCCGAAGGCGCCGCCCCGACGAACCTAACGGGTTACCTCACGATGAAACTCGGATCACCGGAAGACATCGTTCCCGTGCTGGCATGGCTCAAAGAGGAAATGGGATTTTCCTACCTCGATATGGCGACCGCGACCGATTGGAAGGGACCGGTTGATCTCGATGGGTATATTCGCGAACCCAACCCGAATGTTTTCCTACCGGACGGCGCGACACCCCAGGTTCAAGCACCGCTTGCGAATAAGACCGTTAACTACCGGGATTTTTTTGAACTCGTCTACCTGGTCTCCAACCTGGAAGCGAAACTCAAGGTTTGCCTAAAATTCGACGTCGCACGCGATGGCGGAACGGTTGAGTCCGCTATTAAGGTACACCGGGGAGCGGATTGGCGCGAACGTGAGATATTCGATCTCTTCGGGATCACGTTCACCGGGCATCCTAATCTCACAAAAATCTTGACGCCGGATTTCCTCGAAGGTCATCCGCTGCGCAAGGACTACAAGCACATCAAGGACCGATTCGATGACTGAACTAGCGGCTCAAGATAAACCGGAACTCAAATCGGACCAGATGTTCGTAAACCTCGGGCCGCAGCATCCGAGTACCCATGGGGTTCTAAGAATCGGACTGACGATCGAAGGGGAAATCATCGTTAAGGCCGTACCCGACATCGGCTACCTGCATCGCGGCACGGAAAAACTCGCTGAGATCCGCGGCTACCACCACTGCGTCGTCATTTCCGATCGGTGGGACTATCTCAACGCCATGGGCAATAACATGGTGTTCTGCATGGCCAGCGAAAAACTCATGGGGATCGAGATTCCTGAGCGCGCCCAGCAGCTGCGCGTGCTGATGCTCGAACTCAACCGCATTGCAAGCCATCTTTTATTCTTCGGAACCTACGGAATCGACCTCGGAGCCTTCACGGCATTTCTCCATGCATTCCGTGAG
The DNA here is from genome assembly GCA_041603335.1 of Elusimicrobiota bacterium. Taxonomy (GTDB): domain Bacteria; phylum Elusimicrobiota; class Elusimicrobia; order UBA1565; family UBA1565; genus UBA1565. The sequence continues at coordinate 3,435 of JBFIEP010000312.1, forward strand.
CGTGAAATGGTTTTAGATCTTTTCGAAAAGGTCTGCGGCGCTCGAATGACTTACAACTACATCCGCCTGGCGGGTGTCATGAAGGATCTCCCCAAGGACTGGCTTGATGAATGTCGGGAGTTCATTGAGTTCTTTAAGGAAAGACTCGCCGATTACGACACACTCCTCACGGGAAATCCGATCTTCGTTGACCGAACCAAAGGAATTGGGATTGTTTCAGGAAAAGACGCGCTTGACTGGGGATGGTCCGGGCCGAACCTGAGAGCTTCAGGAGTCAATTACGACTTACGTAAGTTCGAGCCCTACTCCGGTTATGAGAAATATAATTTCGACATTCCACTCGGCAAAGAAGGCTCTTGTTTTGATCGGTACTTCTGTCGTGTACGCGAGATGCACGAATCGGTAAAAATTGTCGAGCAAGTTCTCGATGGCTTGGTCGAAGGACCGATCCTCGGTAAAGGCGTCGCGAAGGTTCCCAAGCCCAAGCCCGGTGAGGCTTACTCGGCAATAGAAGGCGCCCGCGGAGACCTCGGGATTTTCCTCGCGTCCGATGGCAACGTCTCGCCCTACCGTTTACACGTGAGGGCGCCCAGTTTCGTCAATCTCCAGATCCTTCAAGAGATGCTGGTTGGCCAAAAAATGTCCGACGTCATCGCTATTTTGGGATCAATCGACATCGTCCTC
>JBFIEP010000313.1:0-4115 GCA_041603335.1 Elusimicrobiota bacterium
CCTGTTCCGGCGACATGTAGGGAGGAGTTCCCCATGCATCGGCCTTCGTAAGTTTCGCGACGGTTTTCTTGGCCTGATGAGCGAGTCCAAAATCCATTATTTTTACGATGTCGTCGCCTGTGATCATGATGTTGGAAGGTTTGAGGTCCCGATGGATGACCTTTTTGGAATGGGCGTAGTCGAGGCCTTCGGCGGCTTGCCGTATGACATTCTTAACTGTCTTATGAGGAAGGGGTTCGCCGTCTTCGGTCATGTCGTAAAGCGAGGTCCCCTTGACCAGTTCGAACACGAGATATAGCTGGTTGTTTTCTCTGAAGATAGAGTAGATCTCAACGAGGTTCAAGTGTTTTAGAGACGCGACCAAACGAGCCTCGCTGAGAAACATTTCAAGTTCTTTCTTACTGGAGACGATCTCCTCACGCATCCGCTTAATCGCAACGGCACGGTCAAGGGTGATATCGGTGGCTTCATAGACTATGCCCATTCCGCCCTTCCCGAGTTCGGCAGTAATTTTAAAGTTGTCGTTGAGAATTGTTCCCGGCTCGATGGATGTTGAACCTTGGGCTGTGATGGGAGCTCCCACCGGACCGGAAACAGGACCTCCCGTTGGTCCGGCGATCGACGCGCCGGCAGGTCCCGAGACCGGTCCTCCGAGGGCTGGTGTTGCGGGTCCGGACATTAATCCTGATAGGGGTGTTTCGGTTACTTGTGCTGTGATGGGTTGCGTCGCGAAGTCCTGTTTCCTTCGTCCGAGACCCAAGGTCACAAATGCCGTAAGGATAATAACCCCTGCCGCCGATGACGAGAGGATCCATACCCGCCGATTTGCAGCTCTTCGTTCCAGCAATTTATCCCATTCGTCCGTGTCGTCGTTCAACAGAGTTTGGATGCCTTTTTTGTAGCTGCGAATTTCAGACTTTATTTCATCGTAATGAAGAGCGTTTCTTAAATCTTCATCGGCTCCCTTCATTCCCTTTTTGTTGAGCGCCCTGGAAAACCCGGCAGTGATGGCGACCATTTCGACGCTTTTGAGCGCGATCTTAAAATCCTCCTCGATGGTTTTTATATGGGACTTCTCTTCAATGAGGAGCCCGCGCAAACGGTCGCGCTCGATGCTTAGCGTGTCAAAGTTTTTAGGATCCGAGTACTCGGATTGGAGGGCCAGTAGATCCTTCACCATGGCTTTGCCGATGGGGACGCGTGCCTGGAATTCTTTGAGTGGAACCTCGAGACGTGCCCAGGCCATTTCCGGTTTTTTTTCGTCATGCGCGGCCTGAAATAGAAGTTCCTCCGAGGCGTTTGCGCTTCCAGCCAATAATAAGAGGAAACCGAGAAGAGTCATTCTTTCGCCTTTAATGGTTTGCTTGCGTTTGCGCGGGTCGGTTTAAAGGCCTCTAATTTTCCGACACCCTTGATGTCGTGTTCTCCAAGGGATTCGAACTCAAATAATCCGTCTGTCAGAGAACGCGTCGCGGCGGATACCGCCGCTTCGTTGGGAGGGGCGAGTTTCTCAAAACGCGAAGCGACGTTAACCGTGTCGCCAAGCACGCTGTATTCGAGGCGGGCTGAATATCCGATGTTTCCGACGACGGCCCGGCCGGAATTGATGCCGATGCGGACACGGGTTTGAGGAAGATGCCGTCTTTCCGCTTCGGCTGTCCAGGCCTTCGGAATTTTCAGCGCTGCGTGAATCGCTTGTGCCGCCGATTCCGCCGGATCACGGTCCTGCTCTCCGGGTTGAGCACCGAAGATTCCCATGACGGCATCTCCGATAAATTTATTGACGTGTCCGCCTTCCGCTTGGATGATGGATGCGACGGTTTCCAGATAGGGGTTGAGAATTTCGGCGATTTCGCCCGGGGTTTTGTTGCGGCTTAGGCCTGTAAAGGCCTCCATGTCGACGAACAGAACGGTTACATCCTTCTCCTGGACCTCAAGGCCGATGACTGCACCGCCTTCGGATTGTTCGATGATGCGGTCAACGACATCGGGCGCGAAATAACGGGCCATGTTTTCCTCGATGCGGGTTATCTTGGCCTGCTCTTCAAGCGTCAATTGAAGGCTGACCAAACTCGCGATCGCCGAGCCGAGGTAGAGATCCTCCTCGGTGAAGGTGTTGCCGTTGCGTCGATTGTCCATGTAAAAAACACCGAGCCGTTCTCCTTTGCCCCACAAAGGAAGCAGTAACCCCGATGAGATATCCTGCACACGCATGCTCTCACTTTCATTGGTCATTTTGGATTCAAGCAGAAAGGATTGGTCAGGGGGCAATGATTGGAGGAGAGAAGCGCTGAAGCGAAAATCGGGGACGCGGCCGAGGTTCTTTTGCCATGCAAGGCGGACATGGAACCCGCCCTCGGGCATTGCGAGCAGGATTGACGCAACTTCGGCGGCATCTATTTTGTTGGTTGTGTAGGAGAGCAGAGCGGTTAATGATTCTTCGATACTTGGAATCTGGGCGAGGCGCTGGACGAGTTCATGCAGTTGGCCGAAGGTTGCCTTGAGTTTCGGATCGGCCGCATCAACCTTGCGTCCCGTTGTACCGGCGACATCGACGAGAATATCTCCCGCGTCGAGGGTTTCAGCCAACGGGGCATCGGTAAATCGGACCTCGAAGCGCCACGGACCGACTTCAATCATATCGCCGTGGGCCAGCAGGGTCGGAACCAGTATTCGGCGGCCGTTGACGAGCGTTCCCGAGATGCTGGGTTTTGGCTTTCCGGTTTCCGGCAGGGGTTCGAGACTGCCGTCCCGTATGGTCCAATCCGCATCGTTCTTAAGGAGGCAGCAATGCCACCGGCTAGTGACAGCGCGAAATTGCTCGCCTTCCGGGAGAACAATTCCGCAGTCCTCGGAGCGTCCAATGACAAGAGAGGGACTATCGGTTTCAATGATGGGTTGGGCGGAGGCATCATCCGGCAAAAGACGCCAGCGATTGCTGCTTTCGGGTTTAAGACCGTTTGGGCCGTGTATCTTGAGTTTCATAAGGAAGACGCTTGGCAAGTTTAGCCCGGTGTCGCAGTTTTCGCAATGCACAGCTGAATAAATGGCTATCGTAAATTGTTCGTAAAAAAGGGTCAGGAGTGACATGATCCTAGGTCCTTAGGGCCCTTGACAGCAAAATAACGTACCCGTACACTGAAAATACGTAAAATATCGCTAAAGAAAGCACTTTCTGGCAGTTTAGCTAGGTTTTTACGGGGTGATTATGGGGAGCCAGTTTCTTAAAAAGAACAAAAAGAAAGGTCTTTTGGCCGGGTTGCTCCTGTTTTTCCAGAGGGGTCGCGGCGTTGGCCCGCTTCTCGTATTAATTGGATTGTTAGGGTTCATGTTTATGGCCCCCACCAACGTCTTATCCCGCTTTCCCTTCGCCTCAAAGATTCTGTCGAACCTCGGACTGCGCAGCGGTCTTGGCCATGGCGACGGCATGTTCCTTCAGGAGCAGCTAGCCAATGCTTTGCGTGCGGCGCGTGCCCGTCGCCAATTGCGTTCGGGTGGGGGCTTCTTCGGTCATAAAGGCAAAGGCTTCGGCCAATACGGCAAGAACTCAACCGACATGATTCAGGGCGGTAAGGAAATTTTGGGTGATGGAAGTAATACCTATGATGGTGTGGGTAAGGGTTCCGGTGAATCCGTCGATGGGGTTCTGCGCCCCGAAGATGCCAATAAGATGGAGGACGGAGTCGCGTTGTCGGAAGATGACATGAAAGACGGCATGATGAAAAACGCGATGGCTAAACATTTTGGTGAGGGCGGCATCAAAGATATCGGTGCCATGGGAGACCGGGATCGCCTGAAGATGCTTGAGGGCCTTGGTTCCGGAAAGGGATTTTCCGGCGGAAGCAGTGCGCGTGCGGCCTCTGCCGATGAAGGAATGTTGAATGACGCACTCGATCCCAACCGTGTTCCTAAAACTTCCGGTCGGAGTCTCTCTGCGAAAGCGGGAGGGCGTCTGGGTTGGCGGCGGTTCCGTAAAATTTCGGCTCGTATGAATAAGGCTTTAGGGACCCCTGCTAATTCAGGTAGAGAAACGGCGATGTATCAACTTGCCGAAGGGCGTGCCTATTCCATTGCGGCGGCTCCGCCTCCGGGTAATTGCGATCCAGGAACCTGTC
>JBFIEP010000314.1:0-4110 GCA_041603335.1 Elusimicrobiota bacterium
ATTTTCTGTAGAAAATGCCAATCCAGGTGAATTTGATCAGGTGTTAGCATTTATTGGAGGAGGCAAAACCTTGTTTACCTTTGAGGATTTGACACGTGATGGAACTTCTGATGGAGACTTTGAGGATTTAGGATTTGTGCCCGATGTCGCGGTCAAGATTCGAGCCTGCTTGGAGAAAAAGCAGGGAATTATTCTTGTGACCGGTCCTACGGGTTCCGGAAAGACAACAACCCTTTATTCGATCCTAAATTCGAAGCGCGATGAGGGGACTAACATCGTTACGGTGGAAGATCCTATTGAATACCGGCTCGAGGGAGTCAATCAGGTACAGGTCAATCACAAACAAGGACTTGACTTCCCGACTGTTCTGCGGTCGGTTCTCCGCCAGGATCCCGATATCCTCCTCGTGGGGGAGATACGCGATCAGGAAACCGCAGAAGTGGCATTTCAAGCAGCGGCGACGGGGCACCTCGTATTTTCGACCCTCCATACCAACGATACGATCGGAACTATTTCGCGCCTTGGGGACATGGGGCTTGAAACCTATAAGTTCGCGCCCTCGCTCCTCGCCATTACCGCCCAGCGTTTGGTTCGGCACCTCTGTGTTTCCTGTAAGGAAATAGTCCCGAAGAAGGACCGGGATCCTTTAACCGTGAACGCGCTTTCTCGAAGGGGTTTGCCCAGCGAGTATTACAAAGCGGTAGGATGCGGTTTGTGCGGTTTCACCGGGTATAAGGGGCGTATCGCGATCTCGGAACTTCTGATCTTTACCGATGAACTGCGAGAATTGATGAGTGAGCACGGCTCCCAGGGCGGAATTAAGCTGGGAGATTTGAAGCGGTTCGCATTCGAAAAGGGACTCTTGCGGCCGCTAACGACCGATGCATTGGAGCAATTGAGTCAGGGACATACGGATCTCCTTGAAATCGCTCCCCATGTATTGAAAGAGTCTTCGGAAGCTGATGCTTCAACTGATCAACCCGCTCCCGCAACGACTCCCGCTCCGAAGCCGCCCCCGGTTTCAGCCCCGGTTCCCCCAACGGACACCACAGTTTCTGAGGAGGGAAAAAAGATTCTTGTTGTTGACGATGACAAGATCGTTCGGCTTTTGATGCGCAAAGCCCTTAGTAAGGAAGGATATGGGGTGATAGAGGCGGAAGATGGCGAGGAGGCGATCGAAAAGATCGCCGGTGAGGCCCCGGATTTAGTGCTGCTCGATTTGAACATGCCGAAAATGGACGGGCACGAAGTTATGAAGGCGGTTCGGCAGAGTTTGGGCATGATGTCTCTACCCGTGATGGTTTTGACCGCGGCGAAGGACGCGGAAAGTCAGGAGGAAGCCATATCGGTTGGAGCGGACGATTATTTGACGAAACCGTTTCAAACGCCGGCGGTTGTTTCCCGCATTGCTGCCTTATTCGCCCGCAAGAGCGATGCCTAAGAAGACACGCTCACCATCAATCCCTACTTCTTCGAGGCGGTCAGCAAGGCCTGTACAAGCTTGGGAAAGACCAGAGGCTTACCCAGCACGGCGACAACATTCGGTTCATTTTCGAGATCCCGCTTCATGGCCGGATCGAATTTACGCGCCGTAATTACGATGATGGGGATTTCGGGAAAATCCGCCTGAGCCTGCTTGATAAACTCGAATCCGCCCATATCCGGCATCATCATGTCGGTAGCGATGATAGACGGAGCGGACGCGGCGACCGACGCTAGCGCTTCTTTACCATTACTCGCAAATGCTGTGCGATATCCTTCTCGTGAAAGAACGATAGCCAGGAAATCCCTCAACGACTCATCGTCTTCAACAATAAGAACTGTGGCAGGGGTTTCTTCACTCATGGGAAGACAATACTATAAACAACGGCTAGCGACAGTTTTTTTTACCGAAGAGGGAGACTAAAAAACCCCCACCGGCAAAGCCGGTGAGGGGGTTTTAGAAAAATGCGGAATTAACGGCGTTTGCCGCCTTTCCTCTTCTTGGCTTTCGTACTCTTTTTAGCTTTCTTGGACTTCTTATCCTTTTTAGACATTTTGTCCTTCTTTTTCTTTTCACCCTTCTTGGCTTTCTTACCCTTTTTTCCTTTTACACCGTCCTCGTCGTCGTTTTCGTCTTCATCCACTTCATCATCGGAATGATTCTTTTCTTTTTTACTTTTTTCACCTCGTTTTCCCTTCTTGCCTTTTTTTCCTTTCTTGCCCTTCGCTCCCTTTTTACCCTTCTTGCCCCGTTGCTTAGCTGCCTCGGACTTTTCGCGTCCTTTCATTTTGGCGTCTTCGGCCTTGTCGGTTCCTTCGTGGCAATGCGACTTCCCGTTCTTGTTGTTTTCGTGACATCCCTGCTCATCGGTTCTTCCCGAATGTGCGCTGACCGGGAGGGCGGCGAACCCGAATATAAGGAGTGCTGCGATCCATGATAACCATTTCATATGTTTTTCTCGTTGTAACGGGCTCTTGGCCCGGGTTGCCGGCCCGATGTCCGGGACGATTCATTTAGCATAACGATCCAAACTAAAATCCGTCAAACATATCAGTTAACAAGTCCACAAGACGCAGATCGGAAGATGCGTGTCACCCCGCCATCTTCCTAGGTCGATTACCTTCCAGAGAGGTCCTCGTTAGCCCATAAAGAGTTTTGGGGGCGGTGCTACCCTATAAGAACTCCGATGCCGCATGGTGTCGATTTTTCCGAGGAGAACCTATGAATTTAAAAACGATCATTTTATCGATCACCGTGTTAATACCGGGAAGCACATGTTTTGCAGGGTCACCGGCGGCGCCGTTTGATCCTGAGACACTCAAGCAGACCGTCGAAGTGTTAAGCCAGGTGGACAAGTTTCAAGAACGCAAGGACGCCGAAAAGGGCGACACCAAGTCGGCGACTGACGAGCGGGTTAAGCGCCTGATTGAGCAGTGCAATTCCTCTCAATGGTCGCAGCGGGCGGTTGCCGTTTCGCGCTTGGGAGAGCTGGGAGGCGATGCAAACCTCGCCATCCCAAAGGTCGCCCAACTCCTCGGAGACTCGAACGCCGCGGTCCGCGAGTTGGCGGACAAGGCGCTTAGGAAGTTGGGAGCGCCCGAGCGCGGGCTCCAGGCTCCCCTGGTGGCCCTCTTGGACAGCGACGACGACCGCATCCGACTCAAGGCAGAAAAGCTTATCGAGGCAATGGGCGAAGATGGAAAAACCATCGTTTCCGCAATGCGCATCGAACGCCAACGCCGGCTTGACGCGGAAAGAAGGCACCAGTTGGCGACGCAGGACCAGAGCTACACCTCCACATTCGAAGTGTATTACTACAATAGTGAATATGGGACCGACAGCCGGGTAAACACCGATCCCATCAGCGCTCAAGGGACGACCCCTCTGGCAGCGCTTAAAGCCGCCTGCGGCGCGTGTTCAGGCTGGAGCGGACGTGACCGCAACTACCACTGCCGGCACGACCGGACCGTCGGCAATACGACCGGAAGCTCCAAGATCGGCTACCTCAGTTCCGAGCAAAACAATGTCCTTCACCAGGCCTGCCGTTCGACCTGGACGCCCTATCGCCGATAAAAAAATTACAGGGTCACTCCCTGTAACTTAAGAGGTTTAAAAGAAACAGCCGCTCCCTCAGGGAGCGGCTGTTTTTTTAGGGAAGGATGACCCCTAGTCCGAATTAGAACTTGAGGCGAGCGTTTGCATTTAACGAGTGGCTCACGTAGCCGAATCGATATTCGCCGTCGTAGCTAAGCCGACAAGTGAGGCTATCCTTCGGAGACATCTCAAGACCCAGCCCTAAGAGAGCGGCTTGTTTGCTCGGGGTCGCAGTTTTGTTCGTGAATGTCGCACCGCCTCCGGAAAAGGCCCCGGTGAAGCTTCGTTCGAGCGATGCAAACTCATGCTGCCAGCCCGCACGGATGAACGGGTTATAGCGGTTCTTTCCGGACGGTTTCAGATTGAACCCCAGCGAACCCTTTGTCGAGCGGACCGTTTGAGGGGCGACGTTCAGATTAAGCGCACCGGCACCCGTTTCACTGAAAGAGCCGATGTTGAGTTTATCATGAGAGATTCCCAGAACGGGCGAAAGTACTACTTTCCCGAACGTTTTATCGAGCCCCACGCTGAGC
>JBFIEP010000315.1:0-4107 GCA_041603335.1 Elusimicrobiota bacterium
CGGTGCAGGCCGGGGCGTTGGGTTATATTTCAAAACGTCTCCCCACCCAGGAACTCGTCCGTGCGTTAAAAACATTTGCTGCGGCCGGAACGATGCTTCCGGAACCGGTCATGCATCGCGCCGTGAACCGCTTGAATACGGCGAGCCGTCTCGGTGAAACGGGGCTTGGGGAGTTGACCCAGACGCAGATGCGTGTTCTCGCGCTTTTAGGACAAGGTATGAGCAACAAGCAGATTGCCGAGAGTTTGGGCTGCAATGTTAAGACGGTCAAGAATCACCTCAATATTTTGTTCCAAAAGTTCGACGTCAAAAACCGGACAGAGGCCGTTGTAAAGGGCATTAAGGCCGGTCTCATCGCCGGTAGATAGGGGACCAGGTCCTTAGTTGTTTAGTTGTTCAAAAAGAACAACTAAACAACTAAGGACCTGGTCCCGTGTTAGCTTTTGATTTACACTTTTAGTTCATGGTCCCCGAACTCTTCCACCATGTCCGAACCCGCACCAGAGGTCTTTCCTCGCTGGGGCTCCCCACGCGTCATGAGTTGGACTCCAATTCCCGTAAAAAGGTCGAGGCCCTGCAGCGATTGGAGACGATTGCAGCACCCTGGAAAACAAACCTGCAGCTTGCGAAGCTTGGGGGGTTAGGGCGTCGGGACGGGGAAACGTTTTCGTTTGCGGTTCTCGGGGACGCCGAGCCGGGGCGGTTTTGGATTTTCCACAAGCTGTTCAACAAGCGGGGCGTATTCGAAACCCAGTTGCGCCGGGTGCAATCGCGCCGCGTGGATTTCAGCATGCAGCTGGGTGATATGGTGAGCCGGGGGATCCCCCATAACTACTTCAAGCTCTTTACCCAATTAACTGAGAACGGCGTCCGGGTTCCGTATTTGACGACGCTTGGGAATCATGACCGTCGATTCCCGCATGGGATCTGCGATGCCGATTTGTACCGGGGTTTTTTCGGTCGGACGAATTATTACTTCGACCACGGCGGCGCGCGGTTTGTTTCCCTTGATTCCAGTCTGAAACGGGTCACCCCGCGTCAGTTGTCCTGGCTGGACCGCGTTCTGGATTTTCCCGGACGTAAAATCGTCTTTACGCATATTCCCCCGGCGGGCTTGCGCCAATGGACGAAGTTCGCCGGCGCCCAGGGAGTGGGCGGGTTTAAGAAAGGCGCCGATGAGATGATGGAGATTTTTTCGGGCCGCGGCGTCGACCGGGTTTATATGGGACACATCCACGCTTTCAGTGTTCAGGATTTTAAAGGGGTCCGTTACGTGCTGACAGGAGGAGGCGGCTCCCCGTTATTTCCAGTCGGCAAATCTGATGTGTTCCACCACACCTTGACCGTTACGGTGGGCCCCGAGGGAGTCAGTGAAACGCTGCATCCGCTCCACGGGAGAGCCGTCCCGGTTCCGACCGGGAAGATTCTACTGTCCCGCTAGACAGGAAGAACTTCTTTCTTCCGTCCTTTTTTTACAGTTAGCTTACTGAGTTCTCCGACGATCATCGCTGTGATGATTAGCAGACCGCCTGCCGCGGCGCGCCGGGAGAATATTTCCCCCCCGAGCGTCCAGGCGAATACCGCCGCAAAAACAGGCTCCATGGAAAAAATTAGTCCGACCTTGACCGGCGGGGTGTGGCGCTGCGCTGTCATTTGGATATAGAACGCCGAGAGATTTGGAAGGAGGGCCAAAAATACGATCCAGAACCATGCCGTCATCGTGGGGACCCTAAACGCGGAGGTCGTCGCGCCGCAAAGAATCATGCTGGCGATTCCGCAGAACCAAAACTGATGGAATGCGAGGAGAATAATATCGTCGTCGCTTTTTACGTAGCGGTCGGTGGCGAGTAAATGTCCGGCATAGGCCATGGCGGTTAAGATTGTTAATGCATCGCCGCGGTTAAATCCTGAGATCCCCCCGGTTAAAAGCCATAACCCGCAGGCGGCAAGACCAATTGCAAGCCATTGGCCTGCGATGGGTTTCTCGCGAAAGAAAAACAGTAAAAATAACGGCAGAAATATAATAAAGGTCCCGGTGATAAATCCGGAGTTCGAGGCGGTGGTATAGACGAGTCCCGCTGTTTGGGTTATGTAAAGCAGCAGCAGCAGGGCTCCGAGAATAATCCCTTCACGCAGGGAACGACCCGGATTTGAACGCGAGAGGGCCCAGGGGCTCAGTACCAGCGCCGAAATAAGAAATCGGTAGCCCGTGAGCGCGACAGGGTCGACGGAAGCGACGACGTCTTTGACGATAAAGAATGTCGAACCCCAAATAAGAGCGCAGTAAAGCAAGCCCCCGTCATAGACCCACTGTGGAAAACGCTTTTTCATTGTCGAATGAGAACGGGTCCGCTCCGTTTAAAGGGTCCTTGCGGGCTATGCTCGAGTAGATGGTCCGAGTCGAGGTCTACAAATGAAAACCAGCCGGTTCCCGCGGCGAGGGAGGCGCTTGGACCCAGTCCGGCGGAAGACTCCTGCATGCAGCCTATCATCAGCGGTGTCCCCGCCGCGCGGCCGAGGGAGGCGATCCGGAGACTTTGTTCAAACCCTGTCTTGGACAGCTTGATGTTAAACGCCGCTCGAACGCCGCTGTCGATAATGCGCCGCGCATCATCGGCAGACCTGAGGCTTTCATCGGCGGCGACCGGAACGGGGCAAAGGCGTGCGCATTCCAGAAATGCCTTCAGGTTGTCGGAGGCGACCGGTTGTTCGAGGAGGATGATTTTCATCCCGCGCTTAAGGCATCGTTCTACCAAGCGGAGGGATTTTGTCAGCCCGAGTTTTTGATTGCCGTCGAGGATAATCCGGGGATTGCCCGCCGCCGCATGCGCCGCTGCGACACGTTCAAAATCTCCGCGCGTTCCCACCTTTATTTTGAGGGTGCGAAACCCTTCCGCTGCGGCCTCGCGGGCACTTGCGCGCGTCATTGCGGGTGGGGCGGCGGAAAGGGTGATATTGGTTGTGAGTCTGTTTTGGGCTCCCCCGCAGAGGTGCCAAAGATCGGTGTTGGAGGTCTGCGCTATCGCGGCCGCTATGGCGCACTCGAAGGCGGACGCGGCTGGAGGGACGTTGCCGCCGAGTTTCCAAATCTCGGAAGCCAGTTCCCTTGCGTCGCGCCCATGAAACGATTTTGCGAGCCGTCTGAGGGTCGAGGCCAGGCGGGTGGGTGATGTGTCGGCCCATACGACCGACGACGAGGCCTCACCGCGGCCCTGCGCACCAGATTTTAGGCGGATTGAAATAACGGCATTTGTAGTTTCTGTTTTTCGCCCCAGAGCCGTCGTGAACGGCCGCTTGAGCTTTAGGCGGATGAGAGAGATATCCGCACTAATCAGGGTAAATGGATTCACCCCCGGAAATATACTATAAATGAACCGTGATCAAAAATTGGCGGAAAACAGCGGTTTTCTTGAGTTCTGTGCTTGTATTGGGCGTTTCGCCGTTATTGGCAAAACGCCAGGTCAAGTTCTACAAATTGGATTCTGTCCAATTGTTCGGGACGCAGAATATGACCGAGGAGCAGCTCAAAGAAAAATTTGAAGACCAGATCCGGGGTTGGTTCGAGGCCCGGTCCCGGGTCACGAGAAAAGACCGCGCGCGGGCGGAAAGACTCCGGAAAAAACTCATCGCTGATGTTAAGAAATCCGGGGATTACGGCTTGGTAAATTTGACGGAAGTAGAGATTTCCAATGAACGCCGCGTCCATAAACTCCTTCTGATGTTCGATGTCGTGGAAAAGAAGGACATGGCAACGCGTTTCCCCTTCCGGCCGCTTCCAACGGCGTCGATCACCGATGGAAGCAAACTGATCGAAAATTGGGCCCGCTACACGGCTCTTGGATGGGACCGGGTTCGGTCCGGTGAAGTGGCGGCTGAGCGCGGCGACTGTCCCGCTTTCTTTTGTCCCGAAGGCGTCGGACCGGGCAATTCCGAAATTGATTCCCTTAATTCCAAGTTTGAGTCCGGGGCCCCGAGGAACGAAGAACTGCTCGCGAAAATTCTTCGCGAGGACAAAGATCCGGCGCATCGGGCGGCTGCCGTTTATATTTTGAGTTTTTTAGACGACGGCGCTAAGGTCGCTAATTATGCGGCCGATGCCCTGTATGA
>JBFIEP010000316.1:0-4095 GCA_041603335.1 Elusimicrobiota bacterium
AAGCGCGCACCGTGACACCCCGGGCATTCGATTTCCTGCATAAAACGTTCATGGATCGCTTCTTTTACGAATTCGGATTCGGTTTCATTAATCCGTTTTTGGAGATTCCCGTAAACACCCAGAAACTCCGATTCGTTTTTTGCCCAAGGGGCCTTATAGGTGCCCCCGCCATGCAGAATAATATCCTTCTGCTTTCGTGTTAGCTGCTTCCACGGCTTGTCCTGGGGGATTTGATGCTTTCGACAAACCTGGGCAAGAATGTCTTCATAATATTCCGACCAGGATTTCTTCCATCGGTTAGTTCGGGTTGTAACAGGATCGGACCATGCCGCAACTGCCCCATCTTTAACCGAGAGAGAGGGATCGGGGACCAGTAAGGATTCGTCCATAACCGTCTTTTTTCCAAGGCCGTCGCATTCAGGACAGGCCCCATAGGGAGAATTGAAGGAGAACAGACGCGGTTCCAATTCCGGTAGGCTTAAGCCGCAATCAGGACATGCATGATGCTCCGAATATAATTTCCCTGCGGTCTTATCGCCATTATGAATGAGGACAAGTCCCCGGGATTCTTTTAAAGCGATTTCAATGGAATCCGCAAGACGTTCCCGTTCGTCTTCATTAATTTTAAGTTTGTCCACGACCAATTCGATGGTTTGCTTTTTGTACCGGGTTAGCTTGGGAACCGAGTCCAGCGGAGACACCTCCCCATTTACACGCACGGTGGCAAAACCTGAACGCATGAGCTTCTGGAACAATTCCTCATAAGTTCCCGTGCGACCGCGAACCAGAGGAGATAAAACCGAAATTGATTTGCCGTTGTAATTCGAGAGTACGTCCTTAATGATTGCCGAGGCGGATTGCGGATGAATTCGCTGGCTGCAATTAGGGCAATGAGGATGACCGGCACGGGCATACAGGAGTCGCAGGTAGTCGTATAACTCCGTGACCGTCGCTACGGTAGAACGTGGATTCCTTGACGGACTCCGTTGTTCGATCGAAATAGCGGGGGACAAGCCTTCGATATGGTCGACATCGGGCTTATCCATCATCTCAAGGAATTGACGGGCATAGGCGGAAAGACTTTCGACGTACCGGCGCTGCCCCTCGGCATAGAGTGTATCGAAGGCGAGGCTGGATTTTCCGGACCCAGACAGCCCCGTGACCACCGTCATTTTCCCGCGCGGGAGCTCTAAAGATAAATTTTTTAGATTGTGCTGACGCGCCCCGAGAATTTTTATGCCGTTTTTCATCGTCTGGCCGCTTCCTGATTCCCCAGATGGCTTTTCCCGCTGGAGTATCGATTAACGATACTATCGCGCACGCACTCATTGTTAGACTCGGGGCAATCGGAATTGAAATGGAGACCGCGGCTTTCACGCCGGGAACGCGCACACTTGATAATCAATTCAGCGAGAAGGGCGATATTGCGCAATTCAATTAAGTCACGCGTCAATAATGTCCGCCAATAATGGTCGGCGATTTCGGCACCGATTGCGCGCAGGCGGTTTGACGCGAGCTCTAAACGTCGATCCGAACGTACAATTCCAACGTAATTCCACATCAACTGACGAATCTCTTCCCAGTCTTGGCGGACAACTATCGCCTCATCTTCCGGGACGGCTTCTCCCGGGTCCCATGCCTTCGCGAGTGGAAACTGATCCGAGCGTAATCCTTCCCGATCGTCCCCAATAGCCTTCGATGCGCGATAACCCAAAACCGCACCCTCTAAAAGGGAATTAGAAGCCAAGCGATTGGCCCCATGAAGACCTGTATGCGCGACCTCTCCGATCGCATAAAGACCCGGAATCGTCGTTCGCCCTTCAGTATCCGTTTGGACACCGCCGCAGAAGAAATGCGCGGCTGGAACGACAGGAATCGGATCTTTTGCGATATCGATACCAAGTCTCTCACACCGTGCGTAAATATTCGGAAATCGATCCTTTAAATAATCCCGCGATTTCATCGTAACATCGAGATACACGCATTCAGAGCCCGTTCGCTTCATATCCGCATCGATCGCGCGCGCGACGATGTCGCGTGGAGCGAGATCCTCGCGGGGATGGAGCCCTTTCATAATACGACTCCCATCCGCACGCACAAGTATTCCACCCTCTCCTCGAAGAGCTTCGGTGAGGAGGAAACGGCGTCCCGCCTCTTCGGTGACTCCGGGAGCAAAAAGGCAGGTAGGATGAAACTGGACAAATTCAAGATTACGCAGCTCCGCCCCGGCACGGTACGCCATTGCCATGCCATCCCCGGTCGCTATATCCGGGTTAGAGGTATAGAGATACACCTTTCCTGCTCCACCCGTAGCCAAAAGTGTAATGCGGGCCGTAAAGCTCTCCACCTTTCCGGATACCGGATTAAGGGCATAGGCACCCAAACACCGGTTTTCAGAGGACGCATCAACCGTACTGGGCCGGTGTTCGGTGATCAGATCGACCGCGACATGGTTTTCGTAAACCGAGATATTCGGATGGGCGTTGATCGCCGCGACCAAAGCACGTTCGATCTCGCGTCCCGTAAGATCTCCGGCATGGAGAACACGTCGTTTGGAGTGCCCTCCTTCAAGACCCAGCGAAAGATCTTCACCCTCTTTGGAAAATTTAACACCGCGGTCAATCAACGAGCGTACACGCTCCGGGCCATCTTCGATAATCTTTCGAACGACGGCCTCGTTGCAGAGACCGGCACCTGCAGTTATTGTATCGGCAATATGTTCCTCAATGGAATCAAGCGGGGACATAACCGCAGCGATTCCTCCCTGAGCATGATTTGTATTGGAGGAAACGGTTTCTTTTTTCGTGACAATCGAGACGGATCCGATCTCTGCCAGTTCAAGGGCCGCGCTGAGTCCAGCGATGCCGCTTCCGAGTATAAGAAAATCGCTTCTAGGGTCCATTTCGGGGTTGATCAGTGGGGCGGGGGGAATGCTATAACCTAGGAAAATGCTACTAGATTCACCTCACTTACGGCAACGAGCGCGGTCATGATCCGGACCTTCGGGAAAGACCGCCCAAAGGTCCACAAAACGGCGTTTGTGCATGAAAGCGCCGAAGTCATCGGAAAGGTCACACTAGGGGAAAAGGCATCGGTTTTCCCGCTGTGCGTCCTCCGCGGCGATATAGAGGGCATCACCGTTGGGGCCCGTTCAAATATCCAGGATTTAACTGTCATTCACACACGCGACGATTATCCGGCGGTAATCGGCAAAGAAGTGACGATAGGCCATCATGCGATGATTCATGGTGCCCGGATCGGGGACGGAGTTTTGGTCGGTATGGGCGCAATCGTGATGGAAGCCCGTATTGGGAAAGGATCTATCATCGCGGCAGGAACCTTGGTCCCGGCGGGAAAAATTATTCCTCCCAATAGCCTCGTCGTTGGTTCTCCGGGCCGCGTGGTTCGCAAGGTAACCGCTGCCGAACGCAAACACGTTGTGATGGGAGTCCGGCGTTATCTGGAAAAAACGGAAGTTCATCGGACGGACTCCAAGGTCATCGTGAGGAGAAAGTGATTGCCTGTGCCTTTATTGCGGGCGCCCTCATCGGAGGAGGGATCGTTTATGCCGTCATGCTCCGCAGAAGTAAGCTGCGCGCCCACCTTTTGTCCTTTATTGCACATGAATTGAACACCCCCGTTTCCGCTCTTAACATGACGATCCTTAATTTTCTGGATGGGCTCTTTGGAGAAATTCCGGAGGAACAGCGTCCCTGGATAACTCTCATGCGTGAGCAAATCGCCCGGCTTGGCGCTCTCGTTGGAGATTTTCGAGATCTAATCCACGAAGATTTTCATAACAATCTTTCGTTAACCATTGAGCCGGTACAACTGTCGCCTATCGTCGAACGCAGCCTTGAAGAAATGCGGGAGGCGCTGCTCCGCAGTGAAATCACCATCGAGAAAGATGTTTCCGCCTCGCTCCCTATGATGAAAGCGGATCCCGACAGACTCGCCAGAATCGTGACTGCCATGCTCACCCACGCCCGAAAATTCCGAGCAAAGGGCCCTCTTTCTCTCAAGGCACGCTCGGATGCCAAGCGGCAATTTTTTCAAGTCGAATACGCGGGATCTGCGGCGGAACGTAAACACATC
>JBFIEP010000317.1:0-4090 GCA_041603335.1 Elusimicrobiota bacterium
AGGATTTCCGCGGAGACCTCGACTGCCTGCAAACGGTCGTCGAAGCCAAACCGGATGTACTCGCGCATAATCTAGAAACCGTTGAACGTTTGACCCATCCGGTCCGTGACGCCAAGGCGGGATATCGACAATCGATCGATGTCCTCGCAGCGATTAAACGGATGAATCCCGAAATCAAGACCAAGACGTCGCTGATGCTCGGACTGGGAGAGCGGGAAGAAGAAGTGACTCAAGCGATGCGCGACCTGCGGGATGCCAAAGTGGACATTTTGACGCTCGGACAATATCTGCGTCCTTCACAGGAAACACGCCACCTTCCCGTCTCGGAATTTGTACATCCCGATCGCTTCGCCGCTTTGGAACGCGAAGCCAAGGCTCTGGGCTTCCTTTATGTCGCCTCGGGACCCATGGTGCGAAGCTCCTACCGGGCAGGCGAACTTTTTCTCGAAGGTCTTCTACGCTCCAAACCATGATCGTCGATCTCGGCCGGCAAACGTATACCGATAGCTGGGAAAAACAAAAATCCCTCGTGGAGAAACGTGTCGCCGGAAGCATCGGGGACCGCCTGATCTTCGTTGAGCATGATCCTGTCTACACCGCCGGCACCTCGGCCCGGAGGAAGCGACATAATACCCTTCCCTACCCGCTCCATACCGTCGAAAGGGGAGGCGACATAACCTACCACGGTCCCGGTCAGCTCGTCGGCTATCCGATCCTCCACCTGAAAGAACGCGGTCTGCTGGTTGGTTCTCTGCTGCGCCTGCTTGAGAACACCCTCATCGATGCAATTTCCGAATTCGGACTGGAAGGCAAAGCGATCGAGGGGAAAACCGGCGTTTGGGTCGGCGACAAAAAGATCGCGTCCATCGGCATCGCCGTACGCGGTTGGGTGAGCTACCACGGCTTCGCCCTCAACGCCGACTGTGATCTAACGCCTTACTCCGCCATTGAACCGTGCGGCTTTAAGTCCGAAGTAATGAGCTCCATCAGCGAATTAACGGGACGCCGCATCGGTATTGAAGAACTCAAACCCATCGTGAGATCGGCATTCGATAAACGTCTCCAGGAGATCGCCACATGTACTCGGTCATGAAGGAAATCCGCTTCTGCTACGGACACAGACTTCTAAATTACTCCGGCAAGTGCCGCCACCTCCACGGACATAATGGGCTCATCGAAGTCACAATCGAGAAACCCTCGCTGGACGAACTCGGCATGGTCACCGATTTTTCCGATATATCGAAAATCGTTAAAAAGTGGGTCGATGAAGAACTTGATCACAAACTCATTTTGAATGAAAAAGATCCGATCATCGCCGCGATGACGGAACACGATCAGCCTTTTATCACCACGAAGGAAAACCCTACCGCGGAGACCATCGCAAAACTAATTTTCGAGCATTGCCGCGAGCAGGGACTTCCCGTTACAAAGATCGGCCTCTGGGAAACCACAACCTCAAAAGCCACCTACTGCGGCTAAGTTGAATGGGGTCAGACCCCATTCGCTTTTATGACGCGGCGGAAGTAGTCGGCGCCGGAGGCCTTGGTCCTTTTAAAACCATTATTACGGTTAACGCTGTAGAGGCCGAAACGGGGGCGGTAGCTGCCCCATTCATAATTATCGAGGAGACTCCAATGCAGATACCCCGTGACGTTTGCACCGGCTTCGATTGCCGCCTGCAATGACTGGAGATGTTCCTTTAAAAACCGCTCACGCCCATCCGGCGTCGCATCCGCCAAACCGTTTTCAGAAACGATGATGGGAACCGGGTAAGCCTTCGATAGTGCGAGCGCGACCCTTCCAAGGCCTTCAGGGACGATCTCCCAATCCCTATCGCGGCGGGGTCTGTCGCCGCGACGCCCCCCGATCAGCTTCAGACCGAATTCACCCGTAATTTGTTCAAGTTCGGCGTAGGCCGGAACCGCGCGCAGCGGGATAAACGGCAGCCGCGCCTTGGAAACGTAAATCCGTGTGTAATAGTTAAGCCCGATGAAATCGAGAGTTTGCGAACTGTGGGCCAAATCCAAAATATGCCGGTGCATAAAAAGATCCCAACGCATGAGCGCCTCAAGATCATGGGTGCCCGATCGGGCGGGGACTAAATCGACGACATTCTGAGCGATTCCCACCCGCCCATTTTCAACGTCAGCATGCACCAGCCGATGGATCTCGCGGTGCGCACGCATCACGTTCTCCACCAATCCATCCTTCAGGAACGTCCGTTCGAGCGCGTAAATCTTGTAGAACCCCGGGGGGAAATGCCCTAACGCATAACCATTCATGAGCCAGACCATCGGCTCATTAAATGAGATCCAGTCCCGGACGTCATCACGCAGGGTACGGATTACGCGATCGGCAAACCGTATGAAGGCATCCGCCGGGCCCGACTCCAACCAGCCTTTCGGCCACCGTTGAAAAAGCCAGGCGGGTTCACTGAAGTGGTGGAGGCATACAATCGGCCGGATTCCCGCCTCTCTAAACGCCCGCGCCATCTCGGCGTAGCGTTCGAGGGCCTTTTCATCGAATTCCATCGCGGTCGGCTGGACGCGCGACCATTCAACCGAAAAGCGGTAGGTATTCGCGCCGAGTTCCTTCAGGACCTTCAGATCCTCCCGCCAGCGATTCCACGAGTCCGCCGCTAGACCACAAGGCTCCCAGCCCCGCTTTTTCTCCCATTCGACAAAAGCGGAATGATCATTGCCTCCCTCTATTTGATAAGAGGAGGTCGAAGCGCCCCATAAAAATCCGTCGGGAAATCCCATAATTCCTCTATGATTAAATATAATTACAGACACCCCATACGAGGTTTGAAATCATGCCTGAAACACGAAAAGTTGTCATTATCGGATCCGGATCCGCCGGATACACCGCCGCCATCTACACCGCGCGCGCCAATTTAAAACCCCTGATCTACGCCGGCATCAAGCGCGGCGGCCAGTTGATGATCACCAACGACGTTGAAAATTTCCCGGGCTTCCCGGAACCCGTCTCCGGCCCGGAACTCATGGAACGGATGCAGAAGCAGGTGGAGCGCCTCGGCGTTGATATCATCAGCGAGAACGTGGAAAAGGTCGATCTCTCCAAACGCCCGTTTCTTGTTAGAACGACTGAAGGCAAGGAAACACTCGCCGAAACCCTGATTGTCGCAACCGGAGCAGACGCGAAATGGCTCGGCATCGAATCCGAGAAGAAATTGATGGGAAAGGGAGTGTCCGCCTGCGCGACCTGCGACGGATTCTTCTTTAAGGAGAAGGAACTCGTGGTTGTCGGCGGGGGAGACACCGCGATGGAAGAGGCGACCTTCCTCACGAATTTTGCCACCAAGGTCACCATCGTTCACCGGCGCGACTCCCTGCGCGCCTCCAAGGTCATGCAGGACCGCGCAAAGAAAAACCCGAAGATCGAATTTATCTGGGATTCCGTTATTGAAGAAGTCCTCGGCGACGAGAAAATCTCGGGTGTTCGTCTGAAAAACATCAAGACCGGAGAGGTCAGCGATTTCGATTGCGGCGGACTCTTTCTCGCGATCGGACATGTCCCCAACACCAAGTTTCTTGACGGCCAACTGGATCTCGATGAGGTCGGCTACATCAACGCCGACCCGCGAACGCGCACCAATGTCGAGGGCGTCTTCGCGGCGGGTGATGCCATGGATACGCGGTACCGGCAGGCGATCACGGCCGCCGGTCACGGCTGCATGGCTGCCTTGGAAGCGGAACGGTGGCTGGCCGAAAAAGAATCCGAAGCACAGCCGGCATAACACATTCACGGGGACAACTATGAAAGGAAACAAGAAAGTCATCGATGCATTAAACAAGGCTCTGACCCTGGAGCTTACCGCGATCAACCAATATTTCATCCAGTCCAAGATGTGCAAGGATTGGGGCTACGACCGCCTCGCAAAGAAGCACTGGGAAGAATCCTTGGACGAAATGAAGCACGCCGACAAGCTCATCGAACGGATTTTATTTTTAGAAGGAACCCCCGAGATTTCCCGATACGACGTCATCCGCGTGGGCAAGGACGTTAAGAAACAATTGGAGAACGACCTGGCATTGGAACTTAACGGTCAAAAGCTCTACAACGACGC
>JBFIEP010000318.1:0-4084 GCA_041603335.1 Elusimicrobiota bacterium
AAGCCATCCACACCCTGTTAACACTGCTGAAATTCATGTCGATTTAAAACCTATGAACAAATGGAAGAAATTTAAAAACAGATTCAAGCACAACGATACGCTGTTGGTGGTGGTGGGGCTTAGAGAAGGCCGCCGATTCCACCGCTTCGGCGATTGTCACTGGGTATTTTTCGCGGGCCCCGAAGCGTTCTATCGGTTAACGTTTATGAATGCCCTCGATGAGTCCCGTCTTGATACAGTGGTCGCTGAAATAACCGCGGGGGACGGCTCAAAAAATATGGAAGACGCCGTCGTGCGCGACTTGTTGGCATCGGGCATCCTCGGAAGCGAAGAGGATGTCGGACTCACCGTCTCCCATCTAGAGCATTGCACCTATCCCATCCAGACACTTGGGCTTGAGAAAGATCGGGAGGAACTAGAATCGGCGCTGCATGAAAAATCGGTATTTCTGTTGGGCCGGAGTGGACGCTGGGACTATGTGAACACCGATGGGATTTTTGGACGCGTCCGTAAATTCGCAGAGGATTTTTAGTGGAACGCCTGCGTCTGGGTCTATTTTGCGTTTTATCGGGGATTTGCATCGGATCCAATTTCCTTGTGTGGATGCCGCCCTTATGGACGTGGATCTCCATTGTGCCGTTTTTTTGGTTAACAGACTCCTGTTCGCCGAGAACTGCGTTTCTACGGGGTTGGGCGGCTGGGATAGCCGCATGGGCCGTTGGGATTTATTGGGCGGTGAACCCGGCATTCACATTGACCGGAACTTTTTCATGGCAGGGTCCGATCGTTCTTTTATTGCTGTTCACCCTGTGGGGTCTTCATCTTGCGGTGGTTGCCGGTTTGTCGGCTTTCATTGCCAAAGGAAAAGACGGGTGCCCTCGGATACAAGGGCTTTTTGCTTTTTCTCTCGTCTTAAGTCTAAGCTCGGGCGAATGGTTTATTCCCTCACTTTTCCCCGCGGTAATATCGTTGAACCAGGTCCCCCACTTAACCACGATACAATCGATGGATCTGTTCGGAACAGCGGGGATCGCCGTTTTGTTGATCGGCTTTAATGCCGCCCTTTATTACTGCTTGCGCAGGTCGTACGAGGAGCGGCGTTTGGCCGGATTTAGGCCTTTAATCGTCATGTTATTTATTGTCATGGCTAATGAAGCCTATGGTCATTACCGGATGGCGGGATTTAGCGATGAGGGCATGGATGGCCGTTCAATGCATGTTGTTGTCGTACAGGCTTCTGTCTCGATGGAAGATCGGGAAAACCCCGCCAATTTCTCCAGGAATCTTGAGAAATACAACCGATTAACCAGCGAGGCGATTTCAAAAGTAACCGCAGACCTCGTCGTCTGGCCTCAAAATTCTTATGAGAGATGGATTGAGTTTTCGAGGGACGATCCCGAATTTAGGACTCCCCTCATCGGAGGAGAGGATGCATCTAAGACCGTAAGAAGAGAGGTCCCGCATCCGGTTCCTATTGTTTTAGGAACAGGGGGCAAGCGGATCATGCGCTGGGAAGGAAAGCGGAGGATTGTTCGTCGTTATTATTTGTCGCTGCTTAAGGGTTCAGGTGGAGATGTTCGCGAAATCGCCGCTAAGAGATTCCCCACCCCGTTTAGTGAGAGAGTCCCGTTCGCTTCGCTTTTTCCGTTTCTCAATAGATTTTTCCCCAATAGGGTTCCCATTCGATCCGGATTTCAGGCTCCACTTCGAATGAAATCCGATATTTTACTGGGTGCCTTCATTTGCTACGACATTGTCATCGGGCGAAGTCCGCGGGATTTAGCAGCTGAGGGAGCGGAACTTTTGGTCGCGCTGACGAGCGACCAATGGTCCAACGCCCGCGATTCATATGAAATCTCACTTCGTTTTGCGGTCGTGCGTGCGATAGAGAATCGACGTTCCCTAATTCGCGCCTCCACGTCGGGAATCAGTGTGATCGTCTCTCCAAGCGGACAAACCCTTAAGCGCTTGGATATAGACCAAGCGGGCTGGGTGGATGCCGCTGTCCCTTTGCTTTCCGGGACATCCTTAGCGAATCGATTGGGCGCGGTACCTTATTGGGTTCTTCTGGTAATCCTAGGGGGACTTGCTCTCAGACGTTGTTTGTTCGAATTCCCGGCGAAGGAGCATTCTTGACACGCCTCTGAGGTGCTGTTAAACTCCGAGAGTACCATGGAAGAGCCAACAGACGCCCCCCCGCCCGCACCTCAACCGGAATCCTCCTCCTCTAATAAGATGGTTTTGGCGCTGCTGCCGATCGCCCTTATGAGTGTGGGTATTTTTTATTTCCTAGGTAGGCAGAGTCCGTCAGGCGAAAATGACGGATCCAGCGGGTTTAATGTAGATGAGGTTCCCACGGATGACCGGAGGGTCGACCCGAATTATACGTCCCGGTTCGAGCAGGCGGCCGCAAGACGCAGTTCCTCCGATGGGGCTTTAGCTGGTTTTGTCCCGGAACAAAATGCCGCCTTCGCGAAGGGTCAAGCCGGCCAGGCGGGCGGGGATGGGGGCTCGAAGAACGACAAACGCTCCCGCATGCGGGAAGAAGCCTTCATTAAAAAATACGACAAGCTGATTCAGAAAGAGATTGGGCGGTACGGAAAAATCACCGCCCGCTACCGGAAAAAATACCCGATCGTAAAAAAGGTCGATCTTGCGTTTGGAAAATTACCGCGCTATATGGCCCTGCGCAAGCAGTATGGAAAGGATCGCAATGCGTTTGCCTTCGTGCGAAACGCGATCAAGCTCCCCGAGGTCCGAAAGACGGTGCGAAAATTCGCTCTCGATCCTGCGACCTGGCGCGCAACAATCG
This sequence comes from Elusimicrobiota bacterium, assembly GCA_041603335.1. Taxonomy (GTDB): domain Bacteria; phylum Elusimicrobiota; class Elusimicrobia; order UBA1565; family UBA1565; genus UBA1565. The sequence goes on from JBFIEP010000318.1 coordinate 2,813, forward strand.
GGATGACCAATGAGGCGATGAAAACGAAGCCGCCGCAGCCGATTTATGACGAAGGCGTGCATTTTATGACGCACGATAATACGATGACGAAATTCGTGACGGATACGACGAATTTTTTGGGTCCCCGTATGGGAACGATCATGGTCAACGGCATCCCCCCCGGCACCGATTTGACCGCGCTTAAGGGAATTGCCGGCGATATCGGCGCTGTGCCCAAAAAATAAGGAGCGCCGGCCTTAGGCCGACGCTCCTCTCAAAAACACTAGACGAATTAAAGGATTACATTCCGCCGCCGCCTCCGCAGCAGCCGCCTTCCTCTTCTTCTTCATCGTCCTCAGGAGCGCGATCATCTTCATACGCCTTGTTGCCCGCGTTTTGACCCTCTCGGTAGGCCTGTTCCGCGGTCGTCGCCTGAAGCTGGGCCGGCGCAGTCGCGAGCAGCGCGAAAGCGAATGCGGCACCACTGAGAAGCAGCAGCTTCACCCAGGAGGTTTGCATCTTATCCTCCGCCTCCGCAGCAGCCGCCCTCTTCTTCATCGTCGCCTTCCTCAGCGGCTTGTTTCGCTGCCTGGGCTTGATCGTATCCATCCTGGTAGGCATTGGAGACTTGTTCGTTGGTGTGATAGATGGCGTCTGCGGCATTCTGAACGTCTTGGTTTGGCTCCTCTTGGGCGCCGACTTGCGGGACCGCCGCCATAAAGCCCAGCGCCGCTGCCGCGAATGCTATTACAAAGCTCTTGATGAGGTTTGTTTTCATGAATTTTTCTCCCTAGTCTCCTGCCTTCTGAGGATACGATGCCACCATCCCGGAAAGACGTCAAGGGGCCTTTCAAGGCCAAAATTAGGTCTTTTGGTCCCCGGGTCCCATAAGGGTCTTGGAGGTGAAATACCCCAAGCGCCAGCAAAGAAATACGACGGCCGTATCGAAGCTCATGCCGAACAAAACGCCGATCCATAACCCGAAAGGGACGTTGGGATGTTGGATATAGTAGCGCCAACAATTGTTTGTGGTCCCCCAAAGATCGGCAAAAAAGACGCATGCAAATCCGGTGAGGATAAGCGGAGCGGCCGTTTTGGGATCGGGTTTTACAAGAAAAGCCGCTGTGAGTGAGGCTCCCATTGCCCAGGTCGCGGGGTGGGAAAGAACCGGTTGGCTGAAATAAAGGAATACGAAGGCTGTAATGGCGGCGAGCGACCAGTAGAGGATGTCAAATCCCCGCTTGGCGATTCGTGTCTCCAGTAAGGCGGCGGTGTAGTCGGCCATGCGGTCGA
>JBFIEP010000319.1:0-4065 GCA_041603335.1 Elusimicrobiota bacterium
CCGCCCGTCGCATTCGGGCCGCCCACGCCGAGATTATTCGAAGAGTCCGAGAGGGTTCCGCCCATCGCGCCTGAAGCGAGAGGCTGACCGTCGATAAAGAATTTCCCTCCCGTTCCTGCCACAAACGTTGCCGCCACATGGTGCCACTCACCGTCGGCGATGGAAACATTGGCAGTCCCGTCGCTCGCGCACAGGAATGATGAGCCGACATAAAAGGTTGGCACCCCCCCTCCGCAACCTCCGCCGTTGCCGTTGAGCCATAGACGGTAACCGCTATTACCGGCCACGTTACCGCGCGTGATGACCGAAAGATCCGCTCCCATATCAGAGGTTTTCACCCACGCCTCCAGGGTTACCGCCGTTGCACCGACATCCATGCTTGCGGAATAAGGAGCGATCATACTGTCGTCTGTTCCATCAAATTGAATAGCGGGGTAATCGATGCCGACGACTCCGCCGCTGGAGACACTGAAGGCCTCCCCGTTCAGCCGCACGCCGACGCTGGTTCCGGCAATAGGAAGGAATTCGTTATTAAAGGCCATCGCGACAAAGTAGGTTTGCGTCGAGCCCGTGATGGTTTGGACCGGGGAAACCGTCAATTCAGTCGCACTGGAAGAAAACACGGCTGCGAGGCTGCGCCCTCCGGAACCATCTCCAGCGAAAGTAAAAATACCGTCAGCGTCGACGTCCCGGAAAATTATCACATTCGAGATCGAAGCGTCCGGCAGCGAACCTTCTTTAGCTAGGCGCAATTTCGTCCACCGTACCTGTCCGGTCTCGGTCCAAAGCTGCAGTTTAAGGAATCCCGTTGTCGTATTCTGGAGAACCTGACTCACGGCGGTATCTGTGATCAACTCACGCATCCCGTCTACTATTTGCGACGGAGAATTTGAAATTCCAGAACGCACCCCGCCGCTATCAATCGTGGTAACAGCGAAGTACTGGGTTCGCCCGGCCTCCACAGACACCTTAAGCGAAACCGATGCTCCGGCCGTTCCCTCTGCAGACATCAATTGGCTATGCAGCGCCCCGACGTATTTCTCTTGCGTATCAATCGGCCCGCCGGTTGTCCAACGCACATCGTATCTCGCCGTTGCTCCAAGATTTCCGGAATCTCCATTCTCACCCGGTGCTGTAAACACCAAGGTGACAAACGAAGTGGAGGAAGTCTCCACGGTAGCATCCTGAGTGACGGCAATATCGGAAATAGCGCTCGGCGCTGAGAGATCAATTGAATTTTCTGAAGACGCGACGGACCGGGCCCCCGAAGCGTCGACTGTCATCACGCTCCAATACACGGTCGTCTCGGTTTGCATAAACAACTTGATCCCGCGCTGCGAGGCGCTTAGTCGGGTACTATAAAGGAAGCCGTGGCCCGAGTAGCCGTCATTCGAGTAGAGGGAAGGGAATTTTAATGTTGTGGAGCTTCCCGCTACCGTCGTCCCGACCCGTACGAGATACTCGAGCAAATCCGCATCGGTTGTTTCCGTGTCGCTCGCATCATTCCACGTAAGCGATAATGTTCCTGATGTGGCAAAACTCGAAAAGGCACCAAACGACGAATTGAGACCCGTCGGCGCCGAAGGCGCCGAATGAGCGGAAAGAACATCATTACTAATAAGGATATCTTCGCCCCCATCCCACCGGACCATAGCCAAATCCAAATCTCCATCCCCATCCATATCTCCGGCCGAAATACCTTGGCCGGCTCCTCCAGACGCGGTGCGCGAGACAAGGAAGACTTCGAACGTTCCCGACCCTAATCCATCGTTATAGGCGATCTCGACCGATTGGTTGGCGTTATTGGATATCGCTAAATCAATGTCTCCATCATCATCGAAATCCCCCGCCGCAATACCGCCCTGGCCACCACCGGTGGCACCGCTCAAAAGCACTTGGGCTGATAAAACTCCGGCGTTGTTTCGGAGGTAGTAGCTGTTAACCGAAGAGGCGACCGCAAGATCCAAATCACCGTCCTCATCAACATCGACCCAGGCCACTCCATAGCTAATATTGGATCCCCCGGCGGTTAACAAAGAATATGTGAACGTACTACCGTTTACGTTTGTCAGCAGGTAATCTTCAATCGACGCACAACCGACGGCAAGGTCGAGAAATCCGTCCTCATTATAATCACCCCATGCCAACGATTGGCAAAGACCGGAAACGCCGGAAAGAGTCGATGTGGAGAAAGTTCCATCCCCGTCATTGGTCGCGAGATAAGCATCTTCTCCGGTATCGGTTGCCGCCGCAAAATCCAGGTCTCCATCGTTATCGTAATCGCCCCAGGCAACGGCTAAGGTTTGCGTGGATGCCGAGGTTTGAGCAGATACCGGAGTAAACGTCCCGCCCCCATCGTTTCGAAGGATGTTATCGGCAATACCATGCCGGGCGACTAAGATATCCAAATCACCATCGACATCGTAATCCGCGAGAGCCACACCGCGCCCCTCGGCGGTCGCATCGATCGAAGATTCGGTGAATTTCCCGGAACCGTCATTGGTGTAGAGCCGCTCATCTGCATCATTATTAGCGACGACATAATCGAGATCGCCGTCGTTGTCGAAGTCTCCCCAGGCTACGCCGTTGCTGCGATCCCCGCTTTGAAAGACCCGGACGAAGGCCTGAGCCGTCGCCGGAAGCGACATCGCCGAGCGAACCCCAATGGAATCCTTGGTTGTAATCGCGAAGTACCACGTCGCGAGAGGATCGAAGTTCGGGATATCGGTACTCGCGATCACTCCCGGAGAGACCGACGTGGTGATAATCGCGGAATAGGGTGCCGCAATATAATCCGCGAGAGATGCGATGGGGCTTGGCGACCAGCGGACATCGAAGGTACCCCCCGTAATCGCAAACGATTCCCCATCATCGCCCGGCGTTGTCCATGTGAGATGGATCGAAGTCGAAGACGCCGCAAATCCTGTGGAAACCATGACCGCGGCGAGATCGGTAATGAGCGAGGGTGCAACGAGTGTCGTGGTCTGCTCGCTTGATTCCGCCGAACGGACAAGCTGGGAATCTTCGGTCACAACGGCCCAATGCGCGGTTGTTTCTACCGAGAGAATCGTTTTGATTCCGCGCTGGGAGGCGGACAGCCAGGTTGAATAAATTTCAGAACCGCCGCCGGAATACCCATCAAACGAAAATACCGGAGGGATGCGGCGAATTCCCTGCGTCCCCGTCCCGGCGGTTCCGATACGGACAAAATACTTCAGGTTATTTGCGTTGGTTTCGGTGTCGGTTGCCGCAGGCCAAGACATAGACAATGTCCCCGAGGTCGCACCCACAAAGTATTCTTCAAACGACGCACCAAACACTCCGGTGGGTGCGCCCGGTACGATATTCGTCGGATTAATATCGTTGCGAAGAACGCCTTCGTCATCGTTATTGTCCTGCGCCACCGCAAGATCCAAATCTCCGTCGCCATCGGAATCGCCCCATGAAATACCGATACTCGCCCCGGAACTTCCCGCCATCGCGAATGCGTCTAATCCCCCCGAGCCGTCATTAACCAAAAGGAGCTCATCCTCACCTTCGTGGCGGGCAATCGCCGCATCCAAATCGCCATCATTGTCGAAATCGCCCCACGCAACGCCGTAGCCCTCTCCCCCGGAATTCGCGATGGGCACTTCCGTGAAATTCAGAAATCCGTCGTTTCGCAAAAGAAGTGCGGGATTTCCGTCGCGGGAGACGACGAGGAGATCGTAATCACCATCGGCATCATAATCGGCCCATGCCGCACCGCGGGAATTATTGTCGGTCCCCTCAATTGTGTGTGTTGAATATGACCCAAACCCATCATTCAACGCGATAACTTCATCATCGTGTGATCCGCCGATCGTATTGGACCAGGCTAAATCGATATCGCCATCCTTGTCGTAATCAGCAAAAGCGATTCCTCTGGAGTTTTCATTTGTATCCGCGACCGGGTAAGAAGAAAACGAAAGACTTCCCGTTTCTCTTAATTCATTTTTGATGATGTATTCGTCCTGATCACTCGTCAACGATATTGCGATATCGATATCACCATCGTTATCAACATCCGCCGCCGCAGCTCCGCGA
>JBFIEP010000320.1:0-4051 GCA_041603335.1 Elusimicrobiota bacterium
AAAAAGGGATGAAGGCCATCGCCCCGGCAATCGCAAGGTTTACACCGAAGGAGCCAAGCGCGAATACACCGAGCACCGCCTCACTGAGGACAAATCCCAATGCGGCGAGAGACCCAATCGCAAGACCCGTCTTCAGCCAATAGTTAAACTTAGGCCAACGCTCGGGCTTATCGAGCTCTTTGCTCAAAGGCTCGACCTTCGATGACGGCGCCGGAGCTCCCCTCTTCAGAAGTTTTCCGAGAATCCATTCCATGCCCATCGCGGCCCGCTCGGGAGCAAAGGCAAGAAACAGGAATGTGACCGGTGCGGCAAAACCGGTGATCGCAGCCCAGACACCAAGGCCGGCCCAGAGGTAATTAAAGACGCGCGTCTTCCCAAGGAACATCCAAAGACCGAACGCGACATTCGTCCAAAGCGGGGCATAACCGGTTAACAGCGCGAAAACAACACCCGTCATCACCCAGGTATAGGCCGGGAAGCGGATTTTCTTCATCGATCCCGGAACGGAGAACGGCCGTCCTGTTTCAGCGGAGACGATAATCCGGCCCAGGAAAAACGCGATAGTCGTAATGGCAGGAAGTGCGGCGAGGCCCAAAATTCCACTCAGCGCCAAGGGAGAGGCGGAAACAGAGCCAATAAACGGCGCCAATAGATTTAGAGACGCCCAAGTTAAGATGGCATCAATCCAACCGCCCGCACTGCCGCCCGACTTACTCATCGCCGCCATCGCCACACCCACGCCGGCCACGCCGGCGAGTGCGGGAAGACCCGAGGCCATTGAGACGGTGAACGCGCCGCTTGCCACAGCCATCACCGCTAATGCGGCCGATCCGAGGAACGCGCCCAACACGAGATCGAAGACACCCTTAACCGGTTTAAGACGGGCCGAATTCCTCAGCCCCATGCGGTAACGGGAGTAGAGCCCTAAAGGAAGCAGAATAATTCCGGAACTCACGGCCCAAACCGACGCCGCCGGCATTGCCCCGAAAATGGATGGAATCAGCCAAATGGCACCCGCATTTAAACCGATAACAGCTGCGGCTCCGAGGACCATGCGCGCGGCGGAGATAAGAATTCCAGCTGCAGCGCCGCCGAAACCGCGCGGCTCGGGAAGGTTTTCATCCGCCGCATTAGCCGCCGGGGTTTTCCCAAACAAACTTTTTGCAGCGACGGCAGAAGGACGGGAGAGACGGACGCCGTTTTTAAGCGATCCGATGACGCTTTGCGCAGGAACCGGAACTGAATCGGAAAGCGAACGTGATTGATTTCCGAGGATAAGATCCATTATTCCAACACCGGCACCGTGGGCATCGCTCTGAGCGGCCTCGGGAAGGGATTCGACAACGGCGGTGACGGCCTTCTGCTGAACGGCCACGGTTTTAGCCACCGCCTTGCGGGGAGCAGCAGCCTGAACAGGAGAAATCGCAGCTTTCTTTTGTACAGCAACGGCTGCGGGAACCATCGCCGCGGAAGCCTGCGCAGGAACCGTTATGGAATCCAATATCGGCAGCGATCCCGTAATTGAAATATGGGTAGGGGCGGAAAGAGAGAGCGTGCCGACACCCGGGGTTAATGCATTTAAGCCGACGGCAGCGTTCATGCCGCCGGGCACAGTGGTCATGGCGACCGGGGCCTTTCCGACGATGCGCGCGACGGCATCCCAACAGCCTAACCCCGGAGCCGTTACGATTAACGCGGCGGCCAGTGTCGTTGAAATAATTTTATTGAAAATAGAATTCCCTTTCTGCATAGCCATCCCTCAGGTGCGGATCTTAAAAATTAGATGCGGCGGAAGACGCCAACAGCTCTGTCGAGAATGCCGGTTCGAACCGGCGTCACATCAAACGCCGGAGCCGACGTACTGATGCCCTCACGCCCTTTGACCTGCCTGACCTCAAAGGTCTCCTCAGCCGCAACGGACTTCGCGACAACCGGATACCCGTCGATCATGGAAGGAAGCTGCGAGGCGTTCGCCGAAAGCGCGGCCTCGCTTTCATAATAGACCGCAATGGAGCCCTCTTCCACAGCAACACGCCGCACTCCGGCCAAACGGGTAAGAACCGATTCGTATCGCTTATTAACCGCATTGATGGAACCCCGGCCCAAACGGTCCCCCGCGAAGGTGCCGGCCAAAATTCCTCCAACGAAAGTTAACGCCGCAAGAACGGGCATGGACTGGATAAGCGTCGCGAGTCCGAGAACACTCAAAGCGAATCCGCCCAGAATTCCACTGGTGAGAATCGGTTTATAGCGCGTTGACAACCACGCCTTGTTTCCCTTCTCGTAAGAAACGGCGTTAAGAGCGGCAAGACCCGCGGCGGGTGAAGAAGCCTCGGGCTTCTTAAGTTTGTCCGCGATGCGCTTTCCCACGATCGCCATCAGCGCAGAGAGCACCAAGAACGCCGGCATCATCCATGCGAATTCCGGACTCGCGGTGGCCGTTGCCTGCAGACCCGCGACCGCTTCGTTCATTTTTTCGATGCCGCCTTGCCCCATCAGCATCGCCGCAGCCGGCATTCCGAACGCCGCAACGGCACTGCTCAAACTAAAGGTTTGAATCCCGTACAAAAGCGGCGAAACTCCTTTCTTAGCCTTGAAAAGCCGATAGAGCAAAATTCCCAGTCCAACGGCCGCAGGAACCAAGGCCCCGATGCCGGCAGCCTGCCACAAACCAAGCGCCGGCAGGACCTTCAGCACACCAAGCGTCAACCAGCCGCCGGCGGAAACGCCCATCAATAACGACATCACGATCCCGCCCGTTTGCCGGCCGATCTTGTTGTATAGAGGAAGCGGGTTCTCCGGATTGCGGATTGCGTTGACAGCTGCTTGGCCTTCACGCTTCTGAAGATTGTCGAGGAGTTTTCCATAAACCCCCAGGATGTAAGCGAAGGGAGCCACCTGAAGCGCCATGCTTCCTACTAAGAGCATGCTCAACGGAGTGGTCTGGATCGCGGCGAGACCGCCCAACACTAAAACGCTCGCCCACCCGATCCGTCCGAGCAAAATACTTGCCCGCGCACTTAAGCGATACGGCGAAAGCGTCCCGGCTTTAATCTCTGCATTCTCTTTCTTCGCGGTGTCCTTGGTGAAATACCAAAGACCACCGGCGACCGCAGCAAACCCGAGAGCGAGTCCCGCAGCAGGACCGACTAGAATCGCACCGGCGCTTCCCATAAAGAGGGGCATCGTCAAAATCGCCAAGCCGTTAAACACACTATGGTGGACCATGCCGGAGACGAGACCTTCGCGAACATAAAGGTAAGAGAACAGCAGCGCTTGAGCGACGCGAATTGTAATCAGAACCGGGTCCGAGACTTCATGAAGCACGGTGAAGAAAAGAGCGGCTTCGGTTGCCGCGATACCAAAGGCGGCGGGAAGTATCCACTTCCGCATGGCCTTGGCTTTCTCGGCGAACTTCTCAGCACCCCAGACAAATTTCTTAGCAAGCCAGGTTGCGCCAACGCCGGCCATTCCGATCACGCCGGCGCGGAAGGCAACCTCTTCCCAATAAGGAGCCAAACCGGCTCCCATAAACAGCATCTGAATTTTCGCCAACACGAAAGCGATCGTATCGCCGAACATAGCAAACGCCTCGGGGTTGGAAAATTCAGGGGTTTGATAGCTGGCATGGAACTCATAACCCAATGCCGTCGCACCGGCAAATACCGCCATATCAAGAGCCAACATCGCAATCGCGGTGATGGCTCCAATTCGAATCGCACGTGTAACCTTTTGCTTAGGTGCTTTAACATCCGCGGCGGTCGCCGGAGGCGCGCGTTCCGCATCCGCCCCGTTTTTCGAAATATCGTCACGACGGGCACGCTCCGCGCGCCGGTTGGTCCATTTACGGACAGCCTTGATCGCAAAATACGCCACGGCAAGCCCGGCCATCACTCCAAGACCCGGAAGGACCCAACCCGTCGGAAGTCCTAGGGCCAACACCGGCGCGGCCAGCACCAAGCTGTTCATCTTACGCACGCCGCGCTTGTCGGCACGAGCGACGAAATCGCCATCGACATAATCGACAATGACCTTGTCGCCGTTATTGATC
>JBFIEP010000321.1:0-4048 GCA_041603335.1 Elusimicrobiota bacterium
AGAGTGGGAACAACGGATGCGCCCTACAAGGATTGGGGATTCGTTTATTGTTCAGAAGGGAAGTTGCTGTATAACGGCGCTTCCGGCGGCGATACGCCGGAAATCAAGGGTTAGACGAAACAACGGCATGTCGTTCCTCGGGCGCAGACGCGCTCGGGGTTATTTTTTTGAGTGCCTTCATATGGCTTGAATACAAGCCTAATCCCAAGGCGGCCCATATCAGTTCGCGGATGTGGCGAACAATACCGAAAGCAAAACCCGCGCGGGCAGGGAGCGCCAGCATTGCGAAAATCGCGGTCTTACCGGCTTCCTGGGAGCCCACCTTCGCCGGGACCATAAACAAGACTCCATCAATGATGCATGATAGAGCCTCTATCGCCAATGCGGTCCCCCACGATACCGGTAGATCCAAAAATTGACAAATCCAGTACACTTCAAACGCGCCCCAAGCGTAGCCCAAAATGAAGCATATCACAGACATTGCTGCACGACCGGGGTGATCCGATAAAAATGATTTCATTTGCTTTGGCATGCCGCGCAGGCCGCCAGGGAGGGCATCAGGGTCCGCGCCGGGGCGATCAGGGCGTAATTTCTCATACGCAATAAAACCGGCCAGACCAAGAATCGCCAGACTCGCCGCACCTTGGAGCCATCCTTGGTAGGGGGCTAGAGCCGGAACCCGCCCTCCCACAAGCCAAGCCGCCCCAATGAGTGCAAAAAGAAATTGAGCAAGCCCCTGGGCGAATTTCGCGGCAACAACACCGGCCAAGCGCACGTCAAAAGAACATTGAGACCCTAAAAGCGAGGCACGGGCGAATTCTCCAGCGATTTGGGCACTCGGCGTTAGGTAGTTGACCCCATCCCCGATAATTCGAAACCGCACAAGTTCACTGAACTTATAGGCGGCAGCGGCCTTGGGACGCATAGAAAACCGCCAGCCCAAAGCGTTGAAAAAATGGGCCGCGATTTCCTGTGTCAGAATCAGCGAGAAGCCCCATCCGACCTTGCTGACCAAAGCTAAAACCGAAGCGGCATCCATCTTCCACATCAAGACACCGAGCATGACAAAGCCTGCGGCAAGAATTATCTTCTGCGCTAACTTCATGAAGGGTTGCCTGCCCGGCCATTCCAAATGGAATGAAGCAATGAGCGCGTCTCCAACATCGCCGTGCTGCGGTCAGACGCCTCTCGATAAGTCCGGAGCAGTTGTCGTGATAGTATTTTCGGCCGAAGGTAAAATCGGCGGACGATTTTCCGGGACCCCTTCTGCAGCTCATCGAGACCCAAGGATTCGGACTCGGGAGACAAATTGATCTGAATGGCATCCAAGGCACTTCCTAATGCAAAGCGTAGCGTAGCGTTAATCGTATCGGATGTCTCACCTTCTTCCCCGAGGACAAATAATCCCTGAACCGAAATGCCTAGTCGACGGCAATCCTCTGAAAACTGTCTCGCGCGATCAACATCCTTGATCGTATGAGCGCCGCGCATACGGGCCCGGATCGTCCTCAGACCGGATTCAGCCAATACTGCCAGCTTCGAAGACGAAAGGGTCGGTTCCATCGCACACGCCCAGGAAATCGATAATGGAGATAGGGCATGCGCCAAGGCTTCGGCTCTTTCAAAAGTTTTTCCGAGGGGGGAGCCGACAAGATACAGCTCCCGGACATTGGGGAACCGGTGTCGAGAGGCTGAAGCAAGAAGCGCGATCTGCTCGACGGTACGATCACTTGTATCCAACGCTAGATAGGGGCGGGGAAGGATCGGAACCCGATACCGTTCGATCCGGAGATCCCGGGCATAAACGGTGATTTCGTCTTCGGCTTCATTTGATTCGGTTTCGGCAAATGCACACGCCGCGTCTGCATCCCCATAGGGCACACGGGCGTCCCATTGAAAACCATGGGGTTCGCTCTGATTTGAATGAACCACGGCGGCGAGGCGTACTCTTGGGTCCGCGTTTCGCAGTGCAGAGGCGGCACGTAGGGCATCGGCCGAACGCCATCCGGAATCGACAAAAATTCTGTCAAACCCGCGCGCTAGAAGGACCATTTCACGGGCCGTACAGCCTTCCACGCGTGCATCCACCAACTTGGCCCCTGCAACCCTGCCGGCTAAACGGGCTAAACGTGCGGGCATCCAGCTTCCAAGAATGGAGCTGGAATCACCGAAACCGGAAGGATTGAGAAATAGGGCGCGCATCGAATATCCCTTTAAATATCGGGGTATTCTAGCAAATTAGAGAGCGCGTTCGAAGAGAATAGACGTATCCGATCGGCGAAGAAGCTTAAATCCCTGCTGCGCGAATACTTTTTCCGGGTCCCCCAAAGCTCCATGCATCGCGGCGTTCCACTCCGGGTAATGCTGGGGTTCTCCGATTGGATGCGTCAAATAAAGAAGATAGTCAATCCTCCAATCCAAGGTCATTCGTTTTACATCGGCCACACGGTTAGGGATATTGATGCTGGTGCGTTCCGCGTACCAGGTAACGACGGACGGAGCATTCGTCATGATCCGGGCATCCTGAGGAAGCTGTTGACGAAGATAACGCATCTCAGGCCACTGGGCTATATATTTCCCGGATGGATGCGGGGCCATCGCGGACGAAGTCCGCATATAGCTCCAGGCTAAAAACTGTGCTTGAACAACCAGGGCGACTAACGCGACGGTACGGCCCCATGGTTTTTGGAGACGTCGCACAAAGAAATCTACACCAAAGGCGATCGGCCAAGGAGCAAGCCACAGGTAATGATGGTTCCCCATAAATCCGAGGTCCTGATAACGAAGAAAAGAAATCACAGATAACTCGATTAAAAGCATCCCGGTGCATAACAATGCAAAACGGCGAGGCTCGCCTGGGTGGCGAACGAGGGTTAGAAGGGCAAACGGCATCATAATTTGAAGATCCCATGCGGTCGGTAAATCCGCAAGGAAACGATTGAACAAGCTCCATCCCTTAAAGGCAATACGTCCCAGCGTAATCGGATCCAGGAAATCATAAACCGTGTAAACCCGGTATTCCATCCATGGCAAGCCCTGCACCGCTGTGTACTCGGCCAGATTCCAAAGCAGGACCCCCGGCGCTGAAGTGCCAAAGACACTCCACCGATAGACTGTCCACGGAAAGATCAGGAGTAAAAAACCGCCTAAAATGCCCAGGCTCGCACGGCTAGGCGTACGCCAAGAAGCTATAAAGGGAATGGCGAGAAATAACGGAATCCACAAAGAGAGATTTGTTCTTGTTAGGTAGGCGAGAGCCAACCCCGCACCCAGAAATACCGCATTACGGTTTTCTTGGAGATTCGGAGTTTTGGATATCCACAGGAACGCGAAGATTAGACAGGACATCTCCATCCCGAATAGGACATCTACAAATCCGCCGAGAACATACCCGGCCTGCAGGGACGGCCAAAAAATCCAGATCCCGGCAGTCCAAGCGGCCGTTCGGGAACCGAACAAATATCGTGTCCCACCATAAACCACCGATGACCAGCAGGCGAAGGCAACCATATTAGCCAAAACCATCGCGTAGTCATTAATCCCGACAAGCGCCATCCAGAAGGAACACCAAAGGGCATAGGCCGGATAACGAAATAACAACGGGGCGGACGGATCAATCGAGACACCCGCCGCTTTGAAATAGGCTAATTCGGCGGGCCAAAACGTCGCAGTTCGCAATCCGCCTCCGTTCAGGAAACGGCGGGCTATTTCCGCATAGTGCGAAAATTCATACGTCCACCCCCCGGAGAAAAAAACGAGATAGCAGATATGGGAAATAAAAAGGCTCGCTAGAAAAACAGCGAGTGCGGGCGCGAACGCGCGGCGAATCGGGGAAATCGCGCTGGGCGGCATGCCATAAGCCTACAAAGTTTTGTAGTTTGCCGACGCATGCCAACTCTTTGGATGTGTATAGCGGCGGCAGCGGTCTGCGTGATCGCCTCCTCAACGGCGGCCCTAATGGGAAACGGCGGCGGACTGTGCGCGGCCTTTATCGCACTCCTGCTTTTTGCTTCCACGGGGCATTTAAAGGGAAAATATTTACTGGCGG
>JBFIEP010000322.1:0-4040 GCA_041603335.1 Elusimicrobiota bacterium
AAAGATACGCAGCGGTCCCCGGGTCTTTGTCGGCTCGGGCGCAGCTGAGCCGCAGTATCTGGTTGAGGTGTTGGCGAAGCGCAAGGATCTTCACGATGTTGAAGTCCTCCACCTGTTAACACTTGGGACTGCCCCCTATGGGGATGCCGCACGTGAGGGGCGGCTTAGACACAACGCGCTTTTTATCGGTGCGAATGTCCGGAAAGATGTCGGCGCGGGATTGGCCGATTACACCCCATGCCGGTTGTGGGATATTCCTAGATTTTTTTATTCGGGACGGCTCGCACTTGATGCGGCGATCGTTATGGTCTCGCCGCCCCGTAACGGACGTGTGTCTTTGGGTATTGGAGTGGATATCGTTAAGGCGGCGATTAAAAATTCCGGGTATGTTGTCGCGCAGGTTAATCCGAAAATGCCCTGGACCCGGGGAAGCTCCACGCTGCCGCTTTCGGCCTTCAATGCCTTTGTCGAGCACGAGGAGGAGTTGTGCGAACTGGCGCCGGCTGTCCCCGACATTGTTTCGCTCTGGATAGGCCGCTACGCATCACGGCTGGTTTCCAACGGTGCGACGATCCAGCTGGGCATCGGCGGGATCCCGGATGCGGTTCTGGCAGCGTTGTCCGAAAAAAAGAATCTTAGGGTTCATACGGAAATGATTTCCGACGGGATACTTCCATTAATCGAGAAGGGCGTTGTTACGGGGCGAATCACGACGTCTTTTTGTATCGGGACCCGTGCCCTTTATGATGCCGTCCATGATAACCCGAAATTTGAATTCCGTCCGACCGAGTATACCAACGATCCTGAGGTAATCTCAAAAAACGACAAGATGGTGTCGATCAATTCGGCACTTGGAATCGATTTGACCGGTCAAGTCGCCGCGGATTCCCTTGGGCATCGTTTTTATAGCGGGGTCGGCGGGCAGGTTGATTTTGTCCGCGGGGCTTTACGCGCAAAGGACGGCCGCTCCATCATCGCCTTGCCTTCTACCGCCCGGAAGGGGGAGGTCTCTCGCATCACTCTCGCGCTTCAACCGGGGACAGGGGTCGTCACGCCCCGCTCGGATGTCGATTTCATCGTCACCGAATACGGCATCGCCAGTCTGCGCGGGAAAACAGTTCGCGAGCGCGCCGTTGCTTTGATCGAAATCGCCCATCCCCGCTTTCGAAAGCAGCTCCAAAAGGAAGCGGAGCAGGCCGGGTTGATAGATAAGGGGCACGTGTTTCCCAACGCTCTTGATCGGTACGAAGTTGAATATGAAGGGCGGAGGAAATTTGGCTCCATTTCTGTTGCGTTCCGACCGCTTAAGCCTACCGATCTTCGAAAACTCAAGGAATTATTCTATAGCCAGTCCGCCGAAACGACCTTTAGGCGCTTTGGTCTTCCGCTTCTCTCTTTGGAGGAGCGGCAATTTCAAGAATTAGTGGCGATTGATTATGAGAATTCTTTGGCGATAGGGTTATTTGTCAAAGAGAAAGGACGGGAACGTTTGATCGGCGTGGCCCGCTACTACGCGGAACCCGGTGATCAGTATGCCGAGGCGGCGTTCACCGTGCACGATAAGTTCCAAGGCCATGGCTTGGGATCGTTTATGGTCGATTACCTGGCATGGATTGCAGAGAGCCGGGGACTTAAAGGGTTTTCCGCCGAAGTTATGTCGATTAATAGGGGCATGCGACAGGTCTTTGAACGCGTTTTTACGAAGGTCTCTTCCAAGGGAACCTTCGAAGAAATCCAATACCGGTTGAAATTTTCCGATCGACGGCGAAAAGGGAACCCGGCGAAGCGTGCTACTTTGGGTGCTGCTGCGCGTCGCAAGGCACGGCAAACACGGGTACTGGAGAATGGCGCAGTACCCGTTCTGCAGTAGTCCCGACCATCCACTCCTTCCAAACATACCGACGGTGCGCCGCGAGAACGATCAGATCAAATTCACCGGTTTCCACTAACGACAGAATTGAATCGACGGGGGATCCCGAGGCTATCTGACTGGAGACGTTGATTCCGACGATCTCCGACGCCGTTCGGTCGAGATGGGCCTTGATATCTTCGAGCGACGCCAGGTGATATAACGAGGGTTCTACCACATGCAGAAGATGAAGGTCCGCCCCAAACTCACGCGCGAGCACGCAGGCTTTTGCCAAGCCGTCACCGCCCTGGTCGGTGAAGTTTATCGGGCAGAGTATTTTTTTGGGGGAGAAATCTTTCTTCTTCGCGTGTACGGATAAAACCGGAACCGCTGTTGTTCTCACCACGGCTTCCACTACGGAGTTTTCTATGAGGTGATCCAGACCTTTGTAGCCGTGTGTTCCCATTACGAGCAGGTCCGCAGAGGCATCAATACTGAGTCTTTTGATTAGCTGTTCCGGATTGCCCTCTAATACATGAATGCGGGTTTTGGGGAAATCTCCGACAATGGATCGAAGCTCCCGTTTAATATCGTCGATATAGGGTCCCTGCGGTATAAGGGAAACCTCGGACTCGATCGGGCTGTGCGTTAAAACAGCCGGATAGGCGCGAATATGGAGCAGTTCTATTTGCGCGTCCCATCGCGCGGCAAGTTTTTTTGCCACCCGAAGTGCCGCTTGAGAGGGTTCTTGGAAATCAAAAGGAACAAGAAGTGAGCTGATTTTTCCGTTTCTCATAGTTCCGACCCCTTTCCGTCGCGTTCTCCCATGATATACGCGGCAAGAATATCGACATTCACGGGTTTTTTTAGGACGGCTGAAAATAGACTTCGAGCCGTGGAAGAATCCGTATAAAGTCCGCTTACCAAAATTCGCTTCATCTGCGGCTGTAGGGCAAGAGCCTTTTCGGCAAGTTCAAATCCCGAAAGTTCCGGCATTTCTCCGTCGGTCACCAGGCAGTCGAAGGTCTGCTCTTTGATGCGTTGAAGTGCTTGCAGGCTGTCGGTCGTACTCGAAACCTCGAATCCGCATTGGGTCAACGCAATCTTCAGCGTTGTGGCCATCGATTGATCGTCGTCTACCAAGAGGATTTTCATGCCATTTAAGGTGCAACAGAATCACCACGAATAATTATGCTCGTTTTGAGCTGGCCGAAACGTTGCATTACCGATGTTATGGGAAACCCAATCGATACCTCCTTAATTCCGCGGGAACATGGCGCGTGGGCGCTATTGGCTACTTCTTGTGCTGTAGGCGCGACAATTTCGCATGCACAATGGGGACTGGGATTTCTTTTCTACGCTGGCGGCGTACTCAGCCTTTTTGTTTCACGTCCGGGTTTGGAACGGACGTTGAAGCGCGGGCCGTCTTTAGCCGCTACGGGTTTTTCCGGGCTGTGTGCCGCTTTGGGGAGTGCTTTTTTTGCGGCGTTTGCCGTTGTTTATGGACGTTATGAAATTCTGTTTTGGGTGTTTCCGCTCCTGGTTGTTGCCGCCATCCGGGAAGGTTTTGTCCGTAAATTCGGTCCTCGTTCCCTCTGGGCGCATGGCGCTTCTGTTGCGGCGATGGCATTGCTGGTTCCTGCGACCGCGCATGCGTTTTCCGGAAGTGTCGATTCTGCCTCATTGGGTTTGGGTGTTGTCTCATTTGCCTATTTTTTCGGACCTGTCTTTATTGTTCGTGCCGTACTCGCCCGGACAGGAACCTTTCAAGCCTCCGCTTATTTTGGAGTCTTCGCCATTCTATTTGTCGGGTTCTCGTGGGTGCTTGCGATTCCATTCTTTGCCCGGGCCGTAGAAGCCTGTGATTCCCATCCCCGACCGTTGGATTTAAAGGCCGTGGGCTGGTCGGAAGTAGGCTGGACGATCCTTTTTCTCGTGTGCGTTTTTCTCAGTGTAGGCTAAGCGCGCCTTTCTCTATTTGCTAAAACACCTATGTGGCCGACCAAAATACGTCCCGGTATAAAACCGCACTGCTGATCCGAGCCGTTGAGTCCCGGTTCCTTTCGTTGTTTTCCGAAGGAAGGATCAATGGCACCGTGCATACCTGCATCGGCCAGGAGCTTTCGGGTGTGGCGATCGCCGACGCTTTGAACCCGGATGACATCGTAATTTCAAATCATCGCTGTCACGG
>JBFIEP010000323.1:0-4026 GCA_041603335.1 Elusimicrobiota bacterium
AAACGGATATGCCCTGCACGCGCGGGACCTCGATGAAAGGGCGTTGAAAAGCCTTAGCCAGCGCAGGACACGGGGAATCCCGGCGGACTATAAGACACAGATGAATTCAACGAAAATCATCAAAAATGCCAACGGTTATGTTGAGCGTGCGGTTAAGGGTGGAGAACAAGTCGTGAAAGGGATGGAAGAACAGCTTGATCCTAAAAATGAAAAGAGTCTCCGCTGGGCCATCGATCGTCTGCTTGAAGCCGACCAACGCATCCAACTCGCAAAAGAAACCGTGAGACAGTCCGCGAAAAGGATTAATTTTAACCATGACGTGCGGCTTAATAAATACATTAAGTTCGGATGGGAAATCACCCGCGGCACCCGCAAGGAAGGATGGTGGCTTGGGCGCTCCAATATGGCGATTTCAGAAGCGCAGGTCGATAGCGGGAAGATCGATGACGCGGTCTCGCGCGCTGCGGCAGCTGCCGGAATGGCCCAAAATGCCGCTGCGGCGGGATTTGCATCCGTTAAAGAGACGACCAAGACACTGGGAAGCTTTCGAAATCGTCCCTACCGCATGCCCAATCGCAAGCTCGACGCGCCGGCTCTTCCCAAGGTACGCCGTGCCAAATATCGCCCGAAAGCGGACGTGCCCTCCAAAAAGATAAAGGTTCCCAAGACCTTTAATGTGACGATGACCGAGATCACGGAATCGTATGACGGTTTGGGTCGTCGTTAGACCTAATTTTTTTGAAATTTAGACCCACCCCCCATTAGGACCAACGCCTCTGTGGGCGTCCCCGTTCTAAGAGCATACTCCCAGTATGAGGCGGTTATGGCTTCTCATCCTTCTTCCCGCGGCTGCCGCTGCAGCGCCGACCGCTCGTCGTGCGCCGGCGCGTATGCCCGGTTTAACCGTTACCGCTCCCAACGCATCCTTAGGAGCCATTGATGCCCCCACGCTTTTCGCTTCGCCTTCCCTGACGCTCAACGCTGCTGATTCGTCCATTATAATTCCGGAGGATACTTCTTCGGTTCTAAAGGGCGAGGCTCCCAAGATCATCGTGCCGGAGCGCAAGAAGCTCATCATCCCCGACGCTCCGGAAATTATTAAGCCCGAGAAGGTCATTGTTGAAGCCGATCGGGAGCTTACGGAAGAAGAGCTTGCCGTTGAGAAACCCTCCACTGAGGAGCTTCAGAGTCTCGCAAAGTCACTCACAACGGAAGGCGATCCCAATGATCGCAGCGCGGCTGACGGTGAGATGGCTGCTTCGTTGTCGGCTTCGTTTGATGGAGCCATGGGGCTTCATGGGGAAGATTTAGATATAGTCCAGGCTTACTTTAAGGGCGATGCGGGTGCTCCGCAGCTCTCGAAGGTGGAAGCCGCCGCGCATGCAATGTTTCGGGGACTCTTGCCGGCTCATTACCATCGTTTGCCGGCGACGGCCCGTTATGATCGAAGTGAAAATCCGTCTACCGGTCATTTATGGTCGGCTGAGACAGGGCATATTATCGAACTCGCTCCCGTTCGCCGGGATTCAAAAGGCAATGTTCCCAGCGCCTTCGGCTCGCCGAATACGACCTTTGTCCAAGAGAAAGTCGAACAGCTTCTTCAGTTCGCTCATGAATACGCCCATGTAGTCTTTGACGCAGTCGTACGTAAGACCGATAACCATTCTCCTGTTTCTTCCTACGCCGCGATGACGGAAGGTTTTGCCGTAACCCTCGAGCAAGCGCTGGTGGAACGTGTGATCGACAACCCAATGCTGCTTGGTTTGTCCCCTCGCGATGTCGCGGACTTTACCAATATCGCCATGGCGCGCCGCGATTGGCTAAACACGCAGGATAATCATTATTCAGAAGGAATTCAAAGTTGGTGGCGGGCGTTTAAAACCTCGGGTGATAAAGGCGTCACGGCCTTTTTGAATTCTCTTTCAGCGGGACGAATGACGAAAACGCTCCGCGCCGATCCGGCCTATCAATTAGCGGCGGGTGATGCTCACCTGCTTTCAGGGTATTTGGGAAAGGACGCGCAGTCGGAAATTCGCCAAGGCTTGGAGGCGTACGCCAAAGCCGCACGGGGGGAAGAACTCACCGCTAAAGAGACCGCTCTCGCGGAAGCAGCGATCGAGAAAGCGGGACCTGAAGGCCGTCGCCGTGTTTTTATCCGTTCTCTTTTTGATGACAGGCGAATTCCGGATACCGCTGAGCGGCGGCAGGGACCTCGGTGGTATGAAAACGATGGCGCCAAACCCCTCGTCATTGGCCCAGCGTTTGCGCTGGCCCGTTTGAGCGCGGTTGCTTCCGAGGAGTTGGGTCAATTTCTAGCCGAGACGGTTTCAACGGCAAAAGGCGCGCGCCGTTTGTTTGGTGCCGCCGGACCCAATGAAAAGCTTGTCGCAATCACAAAAGAGGCGGAAGGATTAACGTTTTCAGAGAAAACCCGCTCGGCGTGGGACACCGGACTTGCAGAATGGGTAACCGGTGTTTCTTCCGATCTCCACATTTTCGGGAACTCCCTCCTTCCCGGCTCCAAAAATAGCGTGTAAGTAATAGAATAGAGGGGCATGGCAAAGCCCCCGAAGCTCGATATCGTTAAATCGGTTTTTGAGCACCGTCTTCAGCAGACGGACCTTGACCGCATCCTCACCCAACTATCCTCGACCGATCGCGGGGAGCTTGTCGCCGAAATGGGAAAGCTGCTCGATAGGATATCGGCTCTCGTAGATGTCACGAACAAGGTTTCCGATACGCTCTCGCTTGATGTTTTGCTTCCCCGCTTGGTTGCGATTGTAACCGAGTCCTTGGGGGCCGAGAGAAGCACGCTGTTTCTCAATGATCCCGACTCGAACGAACTCTTTTCCCGGGTTGCGGAAGGGGAGAAGGTCGGAGAAATCCGTTTCCCGAATCATCTTGGCATCGCCGGCTCGGTTTTTACAGCGGGGAAGTCTGAAATTATTCCCGACGCCTATGCGGACAAACGGTTTAACCAGTCCTTTGATAAGCAAACGGGATTCCGGACCCGGAATATTTTGTGCTCGGTGATGAAGGCGAAAGGAAAGCCGATGGGGGTTACCCAGGTCCTCAATAAAAAAGGCGGCCCGTTCACCGATGATGATCTTGTTTTGCTGCAGGCTCTGACGGGACAGGCGGCCTCGGCGCTTGAAAATGCACGGCTTTACGAAAGCGTGCAAAAGGCGCACAAAGAAGAAGCGCAGCTGCTTGAGGTCACAAGTGCCATTGCGGCCGAACTCGATCTTGATGTCCTGCTTAAGAAAATTATCACCGTCACGACGCAAATTCTGGAAGCCGACCGGGCAACCCTCTTTATTCACGATGAAAAGAACGACCAACTGTGGTCGCGTATCGCGATGGGACTGGAATCTAAAGAGATTCGAATTCCCGCAGCAGCCGGGATCGCGGGCGCCTGTTTTACCAGCGGGGAGGTAATCAATATCCCCGAGGCGTATGAGGACTCCCGCTTTAATCCCGGGGTGGATAAAAAGACGGGCTACCGAACCCGGAGTATCTTATGCATGCCTGTGCGTGATAAGGAGGGGAAAAAATTGGGCGTCATCCAGGTGCTCAATAAGACGGGAGGGCCCTTCGGTCGGATCGATGAAAAGCGTCTTGATGCTTTTACCGCGCAGGCGGCCATCGCTTTGGTTAACGCGAAACTTTTTGAGGATGTGTCCAACGAGCGCAATTACAACGAAAGCATCCTTAAGAGCCTCTCCAACGGTGTCATTACCCTCGATGCCGAGCGCAAAGTGGCCAAGATCAACGCGGCGGCCCAATCGATTCTTCAATGGAAATCAGAAGAGGTGTTGGGTCAGTCGATTTCGGAACTGTTTGAGCAGGCGGAGAACGCATGGATCGTCGAGAGTCTCGAGCGTGTTGTTGAGAATGGGAAGTCCGACATTTCGATGGATGCCGAGATCCTGTTAGGGAATGGGGAAAAGGCTTCTGCGAATGTCACCCTTGTTCCTTTAACGAGCGAGGACGATGAGTCGCTTGGATTCATGCTAGTCATAGAAG
>JBFIEP010000324.1:0-4024 GCA_041603335.1 Elusimicrobiota bacterium
GCAGGAACGCGATACATTGCAGTCGGAAATGAGTGAATTGGTCACGCGTATTTCCGAAGAACCCGCAGGATCTCCCGAAACAGGGTTGATGCGCGCGAATCTGGGAGAATTGCGTGTTCGGATGGTGTCGATTCAGGATAAACTCGGCAAGCAGATGGCCATTGTCCAGGCGTGGGTGAAGCACAACGCGGAGGAAGGGAGCTAAGAATGGATTTATCGACTATTGGAGGTGTTGGCGGAGCTCTCGCGCTGATTGTTATCGGCGTTATGACCGGCGAAGTCAGCGCCATTTTTTTGAATTTTCACGGGATTACGATCGTGTTCGGCGGAACCTTCGTTGCGATGCTGATCAATACGCCCTTAGCGTACGTGGCCCAGGCGGTACGCTCAACCATTGACCTGTTTAAAAGCGACCCGTATGGAGCGCCCGAAAAACTAATTCCGGAAATAGTGCGGCTCGCCGAGCAGGTTCAGGGGCAGGGAATGACCGCGTTGCGGGGGGTTAATAACAAGCTTGCCGGCGGGTTTTTGGAGGAGGCCGCAACGACAGCGCTCGAATACAATAATCCGGAATTCGTGAAGAAGGTCCTTGAAAATGAAGTGAACAACGGGGTCGATCGAACTAATGAGGTCATCAATGTCGTTCGCACGGCGGGGGTTCTATCCCCGATGTTCGGACTGCTGGGGACGCTGATCGGTATCGTGCAAGTGCTGAAGGTTATCGCCGACCCCGAAAAGGTGGGCCCCTCCATGGCGGTGGCTATTACGACCGCCTTTTACGGGATCGCGTTTGCCAACCTTGTCTGTATCCCGGTAGCCGGAAAGATGCGCATGCGTCTTTGGGAAGAAGTGAAGATGAAGGCGATGGTCGTTGAAGGAATTCACGGCATGATGACGGGTGTTGTCCCGCTTGTGCTCGAAAGGAGACTCCAGTCGCTTAAGTAAGACAATGTCTGTTTATCGATTTAGAAAAGAGGAGCTCGAAGGTCATCTGAACAAGAACGCCCAATGGGCGATCGTGTACGGCGACTTGATGAGTTATCTCATGATTCTCTTTTTGCTGATGTTGTCGCAGGCGTTATCGAATAAACCGAAGAAAAAAGACCCGGTAAAGGATAGTTTGATTCAAATCCAACGCGTTTTCGGCGGCGAGATTGATCCGGCTATCGAGAAACGCGCCCAGCAGCGCGATAAGGAACTTTTACTTGAGCGTGTTCTTAAGGAAAAGACCGATGTCGGGGCTCTCGGTGATACAAGTCTGATCGTTACCGAGAAAAGCATCACCCTCAATCTCGGAGCGGGCGTGTTGTTCGATTCTGGAAAAGCCGAACTAAAGGAAGAAGCCGGGGCAGTTCTAGAGGCGATCGCCAAGGACATGAAGAATCTTGAAAATACGATCCGGGTGGAGGGGCACACCGATAATGTTCCTCTTGGAAAACGGCTGAAATACACGTCGAACTGGGAGCTGTCGATGGCGCGCGCGCACTCGGTGATCGTGAAGCTGCAGGAGTTCGGCGTGGGCGGCAAGCGGCTGGAAGGTGTCGGTCATGGGGAATTTAGACCGATCGCTGATAACAACACCGGTGACGGACGGGCGAAAAACCGGCGGATTGAGATTTCGTTACTAAAGGAAGAGTAACGACGATAGCTCACCCCACTCCCGCCGGCCCTCTCCAAAAGAAATAAATTAATTTTTTAAGGACCCCCCAAAGCCCCCCAGGGGGGCGCAATGAGCCCTCAGCTATTGCTTTACCCCCACCCAACAGTTAACTTTCCTATATGCCTCCCACCCTGTGGACCGTAACCGCGCGCTCCCCCTTGGCCGCTCGTTGGAGGAATCTCTCTAAGAAGTCCGGGGTGCTTTCCAGTCAACGGCTCGATTCCATATCGTCATTATTGCAGGCGGGCGGAGCCGGAGCCGAGGGCATAGCTCTTGTCGATGCGGATCTTTTGTTGGGTCAGGCAGGAGAGCATGTGCGCACGCTGAGAAAGCATTGTCCCGGGGTTCAGCTTCTCATTGTTTGTGAAGAGAGTTCTCTTCAGGGTCCTGATCTGGCGGATGCGTTGGCATCCGGAGCGCTGGATTATCTTCGTGCGGTCCGATCCGACGACATCCTGATCGACAAAATAAGAACTCACATTAAGCGATTGTTTCCCGCTTTGCTTGAAGTGCAGGAAACCCGGTTTAAGGATCTAAAGGTCGATTGGCGCTGCCGCGCTGTCGAAGTCCGCGCGGCAAGCGGCTGGAAGGAAGTCGAGGCGCTTACGCCTAAAGAGTTCGATTTGCTGAGGGTGTTAATCGAGTATAAAGGCCGCCGCGTGTCGCGCGAAGCATTGCTCGATTTGGTTTGGAAATCGCGTGCGGCATCGGTGAATCCCGAATCGGTCGATAAGCAGATCGGATCGCTTCGGCGAAAACTCGGTGATGCTGGAAAGCGGATTCAGACAATTCGCGGTTTCGGTTACGCGTTGAAAGGCTAAATCTTTAAAACAATCTTACCGCGCACGTGGCCGGATTGGCTTTCGGTATGCGCTTGGGCGGCATCATCGATACGCATCTCGATGACTTC
This sequence comes from Elusimicrobiota bacterium, assembly GCA_041603335.1. Taxonomy (GTDB): domain Bacteria; phylum Elusimicrobiota; class Elusimicrobia; order UBA1565; family UBA1565; genus UBA1565. Next base: position 2,571 of record JBFIEP010000324.1, read on the forward strand.
GAGCGGGCCGACTTGTCCCCCCTCGATTAGAGCCGTTAGGGTGCGCAGCTGAGAGCCGTTCGGTTCGACTGAAATAAATGAAGCCGTGACGGAGCGTGCCGCCGCTTCCTTTTGATCCGGTTCATTGACGATTGAAACGAGTGTTCCGCCTTCTTTGAGTGCTTGGAAGCTCTTTTTTTCGATACCGTCAGCGGTGACGAGAACCAAATCAGCTCCACCGGCTTCTTCTTGGAGGATAGACGTGAAATCTTCCTTGGTGTAGTCAATCGCGCGGTCGGCACCGAGTTTTCGGACGTAGTTGTGATTTTTTCCGGATGCTGTTGTGAAGACGGTTGCCCCGGAGGCCTTTGCGAGTTGAATCGCGATTCCGCCGCATCCTCCTGCTCCAGCGTGTATGAGTGCGGTTTGCCCTGATTTAACCGGGGCTCTTTCCATAACGGCCTGCCAGGCGGTTAGTGCAACAACCGGGAGCGAGGCGGCTTCGGCCATCGTGAGATTTTTAGGAATGGGGGCGGCTTGCGAGCTGTCGCATGTCGCGAATTGGGCATACGTCCCCCACTGGATGGTCTTCTTTTTAATGTACGCGTAAACGCGGTCTCCCACCGCAAAATCCGTAACACCGGGACCGATCAAGGAAACGGTACCCGCGCAATCAAACCCCGGTACGATGGGCAGGGTGTGGGGATGCCAGCCTCTCGCGAGTCCTTCCCGCACCTTCCAATCAAGCGGGTTAACACCTGCGTAGGATACGCGAATCTGAATTTCACCGCCGGCGGGCAGCGGGACGGCGAGCTCGTCCATTCTAAGCTTGTCCGGTCCGCCAAATTCTTCAAAGACGATGCCTTTCACAATGTTTATTCTAGAAAAGAGTCGGGGTATTTTTTGTTGTATCCCGCCGGTTTTTCAACACCAACCTCCATCGCGCGCAGCGCGCGGAAAGCAGCTTGGCGGACGGGGTAGACAATACTCTCGTTTTTCGATTCACCCGAGCGGGTGGTGAGCACGCTGGTCCCGGGGTCAAGCAGTAGCTCGCGCAGAAGGCGTTCTGTTTCGGCGGTATGGTAGTTTGCAAGCCGCCATGCGGCTCGCGCGCGAACGGCGGTTTCATGATCGCTTGCCAGTTCAATAATTTTTTTCATCCGATAGGAGTCGGCGGGAACGATGAGGTACACGGCACTTCCGCCATAGAGGCGATTGTGTGCATCTGAATCAAAGGGAGCTTCGTACTTTAGATAGCCCGAACCCGCTTTGCCGCTTACGTAGTTCTCGGTGTTTACTTTAGGCCAACCATGCTCCTCATGATGCTCGAGTCTGCCTTTGAGTGCGCGTAGAATTTTTCGGCGCCCGCGAATCTCTTTAAAATCAACGGCAAAGGCCCGCTCCCATGAAGCGGTGTCGCCCGGTTTTTTTAGATCAATGATAATATCGATTTGTCCCTGATGGTTAAAGAAGGC
>JBFIEP010000325.1:0-4016 GCA_041603335.1 Elusimicrobiota bacterium
ATGTCCTTGCGGTAATAGAGCATCCCTGCATCGGATTGAACGGGCACGCGGTAGATTTTTCCGTTGAACTTCGAGCCCAAGATATCACCGGGCAAAAATTCATCCTGCATCGCCGGCGTAAACCATTCGTTGAGAGGTCTCAGCCACCCCTGGGCGGCGAACTTGGGCACCCACACAACGTCCATATAGGCGAGGTCGTAGGTGGATTCTCCTCCCATAAGCGAAGTGGAGTACATGTTTTCTCTAACATTGGTGGCGGCAGGTCCTTCAACAAGCTTGACGGTGATGCCGGGGTTTTCTTTTTCGAAGCCTTCGATTATTTTGGCGTTGGTGCCGCCGATGTCGGGCCCGATCAGAAATCTCAATACGGTGCCTTCGTCTTCGCGGGCCGAGGAGCTGCAGCCTAACGAAGCGAATCCGCCGACAACTATAAGGAGCAGAGCCTTCCACATGGGCGAGCCTATCCTACCAAAATTACCTTCTCTCATTTTTCCGTTGAAATAGGGCGAATTCCGCTCTACCCTAGGGTTCGGATCGCTTAATAATCACTTGAATAAAATAACCCTGACCCGAATTTTATCAGTCGCACTCGCTACCACGCTGCAGACCCCGGCTGACGCTAAAGTTATAAAAGCGCCGAAAGCCAAAGGGAATGTAAACGTTTCTCCCGTTGTAATCGGCGGAGGCGGTTCCGCGTTAATCGAAGCGCCTTCTCTCTTTCACGGCCAAAACACGCTTACTCTCCCGAACCCGACGCTTCCGGTTGAGGAAAATACCCCCTCCTCTGAGGTCGAATTCCAGCCGCAAAGCGAAGCGACCCCCGCAGAGGAACTGCGCAGGGTCATCCAAAAAACAAAACCCCGCGAGGCTGCACCGGTCATTGCGACCGAAGACGCCCCGGAAAAGTCCTTACCCGGGTCCGAAGCCCCATCAACCAACATCGAGGCGTCGCTCCCTGAAGGAAAAGGCTTCGGACTCGCGGAACGAAAGGCACCCCAAGATTCTGAAGAACTCGATACCCTCTTTGATGGCTCCCGACAACATTCCGGACTCTCATCTCTGGTCAACAGCCGTTACGAACCCTCCGTCTACGATACCTCCAGAATCGCCGATCGCCGCTATGCGGACTTAATCGATAAGCAGTGGAGTTTTTTTTCAGGACTGACAAAATCAAACCCCGAGAATCGGGAAATCCGCGGATTACAATCTAGAAACGCCCTACTGGAAAGGATGCGGCGCCGGGATCCGGCGACTTTCGCCCATATGATGAGAGTCGGACTTCTCTCCGGACTGATCGCCAAACGCATGGGATACGGCCAAACCTTTTCCAATCGACTCGCCTGGGCTGCGGCATTTCATGATGTGGGCAAGAGCGATCCGGAAATTTTAAAGATCGTCAATAAGCCCGGAAAACTGACGGAAGAAGAACGGGAAATTATCAACCGTCACCCTGCAGAAGGAGCGGCTCGAATTTCAAAATTAAAGTCCCTCCCCGAGCCGATCAAAACGATTGCGCTGCGTGTCGCCATTGCCCACCATGAGAAGCAGGACGGGACCGGATACCCGAACAAGCTCAAGGGCAAGGATATCCCCCTGGAAGCCCGAATTATTGCGGTTGCCGATGTATTTGATGCGTTGATGGAGACGCGTCCCTACCGCGAAGGAATGTCCTGGGAAAAGGCCCTCTCCATTATGGAGAAGATGGGACCGGGGCACTTCGACTCAAAAGCCCTTGATGCCTTTCTCTCCATCTCCCGCGGGCGCGGTCCCCCGACAGCGAAGCTCGAACCGGCGACGGCTTCGCCCTAACAGCACCCGGTTTTACTCACATTCCATACCGCCTTCAATCCAGGCGTTGACTTGCGCTTTCCATTCAGTGAAGCCCCCCTTCACCAAACCTTTTTCCTCTTTCTCGTCCGGCAACTTTCCACTTTGCGGCGTTGCACCTTCGATCGCCCATAAAACCCGGGGATCTTCGAACAAATGTTTCCGGATTTGGCGAGCGACCAAGGAATCGTTCTTGAACTGAGCGTGAAGCGCCTTCTTCATCGTTTTACAGGTCTCTTTGGCGTTCATACCGGACAAGTACAATCCCGGCATAGCAAACCAATCGTCCTCATGTTTAAAACCAGTGACATCCCTCTCGTGGCACATCACGCAGGTTTCGGGAGTCCTTTCCTCATGCGAATTAAAAAACAACCCGCCTCTATCTTTCTCAAAAAAATCATGACAGGTGGTACACGCCTTAACCTGAAATTTTGCAGCAAGGTGTTTGCTGAAAGGGACGCCTTTGGCTTGAGAAGGGATAGCCCACAAAAAAAAGAGCACTGCCGCGATACTGAGTTTCATCCGATCCTCCGAAACTTTTGAGATATCTAAACTCATGTAACAAGATTGCCATCGGAGTCCGATTGTGGATGGGAAAGGAAATTATTTTCGCGCGCGGCGCGATCCGATAATCGAGAAGGCGAACCAAGCGGCTATAAACGCCGCAGCCGAATAGAATAACAGAGGGTTCAAGAATCCGAAGGCGAACATCGTCGCCATCACACCTATGCCGCCAACGGCAACAGCCCACGCGCTCCCCGTCAACCAAATACCATCCTTCGTGTGAACCGCCCGGGGAATCATCAACCCATTTCCGAGGGTCGCCAAAAGGATAGTCAGCAGCGACAGTCCTTGGATGTTCGTGGGGTCGGCGAGGTTCGCCGAAATCTGCGCCAAGGGACCAAACATAAACAACAAGGTCGCCGTCCAGGCCGACGCCTTCATCCAAACGCCTTTAAAGCTTACCGGAAGCAGCTTAAACTTCTGAAGAAGAAGGAAGAGTCCGCCCGCACCGGCGGCAACGACAGCGGGCCAATACGCAACGTTCGGCATAAAGGTCGCCGTGAACACGAGCGGAAGAATCGCTAGCCCGGCCATGCCGATCAGTTTCTTCCAGCTCGACCAAACCAAGCCGTTCACTATTCCACGGTAGTTGAGGAAATTAAGCCCTAATCCAGTAACAACCGCCGCTGCGATCGACCAAAATGCGTATGCCGGCATAAATCCGGCGTGGAAAATCTGCCCAACAACGACGGCGCTGGAAAGAATCCCGACTGACTGCACCAACGCAGCGCCTTTCTCCTTTTTGGAAACGAAATACGACAATAAAATCATGTTGGCGAGAACGCCCGTCGAATAGCCCATCCAAGGAAGAATCGAAATCGGGGTAAGAGTTCCTGCTGCGATGAAACCGAAATTCGCAATAATTTGCGGAACCTGCAAAGGAAGAAACGCGAGGAAGGCGGAATTGGTTAGGCGTTTCGTCCACGTGTCCCAACTCGCCCTGAAGAAGGACTCCTTCGCGGGAAGAGGCTTGGCCGCTTCTTTGGCCTCGAGGGAAAGCCGTACACCAAGAGCATCGGCGGCATTCGCGTTTTTCGGCTCGCCGAATGTCTTGGCAGCCGCGGCGGCATTCTCCCCCGCCGGCGCGTCAAATTCCTCTACTTCAAATAGGTGGACCTGCCCGGCGCCGAGCTTCAAGAACATGCCTTCGGCAATCAAGCGCCTGCCCGAGAATTCGTAAACCTTATTCCCGTCATTGCGGTCGGTGAAGCGGTACCGTTTCCCTGCCTTGGGCATAAACGCGCCAAGCACCTCGGTCGCGGCGCCGTCCATCTGAAAGTGTCCCCACGCTTCATGCTCCGCGAGGTTGGCGGCCACCATGATCGATGGTCCCACCCCCTTTGCTGCGGTATAGGCAACGATTGAGGTATTCCCGTAAGGCGTAGGAACATCCATCACGCCGTCGGTCAATAGCGAGGACCACTTATTAGTAAAGGCTCCGAGCCGTCGGACAAATGCTTTACGCTCGGAATTTTGTTTCGACCAGTCGATTTTTACCGGGATATCAAATGGAATCGGCTTGTTAAGATCCTTCGATTTTCCGAAGTGGTCCGAGATCAATAATTCTTTTTGGGAAACACCCTGCTCGATTCCGTTGTAGATCAGGTTCGGCCTCAATCCCAACG
>JBFIEP010000326.1:0-4000 GCA_041603335.1 Elusimicrobiota bacterium
CTGCCGCGAGTCCCTGTTAGACGGGATCAAGCGCGCGACCGACACGATGATCGCGGGTAAGACCTGCGTCGTCGCCGGTTACGGAGACGTAGGAAAGGGCTGCGCCCAGTCCCTCCGCGGACAAGGCGCACGCGTCCTCATCACCGAAATCGATCCTATCTGCGCCTTGCAGGCCGCGATGGAAGGCTATCAAGTCGTGACGATGGAAGAGGCCGCGCCGATTGCGGATATGTTCATCACGACCACCGGTTGCCGCGACATCATCCGCAAAGAGCACCTCGATGTCATGAAGCACCAAGCCATCGTCGGAAACATCGGCCACTTCGATCTTGAGATCGATGTCGCTTCGATGGATGCCGATTCAAAGATCAAGAAGGTCAACATTAAGCCGCAGGTTGACCAGTACATCTGGGCTGACGGCAAGGCGATCACGCTGCTCGCCGAAGGACGCCTCCTCAACCTGGGATGTGCGACCGGTCACCCGAGCTTCGTGATGTCAAACTCATTCACGAACCAGGTGCTTGCGCAGATCGAACTCTGGGAAAACAAGGACAACAAAAAGTACGAGAACAAGGTATACGTACTTCCCAAAGAACTCGACGAAAAGGTCGCGATGCTCCACCTCGAAAAGATCGGCGTGAAGCTCACCAAACTTACCAAAGAGCAGGGCGAGTACCTCGGCATTCCTGTCGATGGACCGTTCAAGCCCGAAAACTACCGCTACTAATTGCTGGTGGTTTGAAAGAGACCCCGTACCGAAAGGTGCGGGGTCTTTTTTATTTAAGAAGTCCGGCGGATAATTGATGCGCACGCTCTTTAGCTTTAACGGACTCCGCCGTTAGTTCGGCTTCGGATAGATAGTGCGCGAGTTCCATCCATAAAACACCGTTGAGCCGATTGCGTGCAATTGCGTCACGCTGCAGCGCGACGGCTTCCTCGGCACCTTCCACGACGAACGCTGTCCGTGCCTCCCAGCGCCGCGATTCGAAAGATCTCGAATCAAGCGATGAGGCATCTTCAAATAATTGAGCGGCGTTCTCGGGTTCGCCGGCCGACAATGCCGCCTGTCCGGCAATGACAAGACGGCTCGCCTGCCATGGAGCAATCAGGAAGGGGGAAAGACAAAGAGAAAGTGCTCCCACGGCAACAGCAGCGGTCTTGGGCACTGCCGCACTTTTAAAAGATCCTCCCGCGCAGGCCGCGCCGGCCAGAAGTGAAAACGACAGCAAATTAACGGGAATCTCAAAACAGACGCTTATAAGACTAAACAGGAGAAGGGCACCCGCGCCGAGCGCCGGCCCGGGGCGCAAATGAATATCCGAAGCGCGTTCCCGAACCAGCGTCGCCGCCGCCCAGCAAATTGCACCAAAGCCGATCATGCCGAACTCGGAAAGCAATTGAATCACAACGCTATGCGGGGAAACCGTATGAAGTCCATCCCCCACACGATAGGCAAGAAAAGCCCCCGAATAGCCGCCCAGGCCGACACCCGTAAACGGATTGTCCGCGAACATGCGGAGCCCTGTCGCCCACCAGGCCAGACGATCGGAAGAGCCCGAGAATTTCCAAATCACCCCAACGACGAGCAGCAGGGAAATTACCGCTGTTTGCCCGCGGCTGATTTTTTTTGGGAAAAAGAAAGGAAGCATAGCAGCCAAGGCCATCCAGCCCCAAACGCTTTTAGCGCCTGCAAATCCCGCAAACGCCGCAATCAGTCCGATCTTCCAAACCGTGGAATTCTCCGATCGGCGGATACGATCCGCGAAGACCGGAATCCAGGCGACTTGAAACGCCGCCGCAGCGTTGGCATCGTAAAGAAGTCCGGAACTTTGATCGATAAATCCGCCCAAGGCCTGCTCACGAATCACCAAGACGCCCTGCACGATAAAAAACGGAATAAGGAGCCGGAGAAACGAATCGAAATCGGCCTCGCGTTTAAAGGCGTACACGGCAATCGGGAAAACCAACAAGGCTGCCGCCCACGTGGGGTAGAGAGTCCACGCATCAAAAGGAACGACCGGAGAAGCCAGGGAGGCGGATAACCCGGTCGCGGCAATCCCGATAGGCACCCACGGGAATTTTGCCAGCGCCTCATCGGTCCATGCCGACCGGATCAAAACAATTGAGAATACCGCGAGAACGGCAAGCGTAAATAAAAGCGATGCCCAAAGATCATAAGCACCCTTAAACGAAGCGCAGAAGACGGTGATAGCCGCAAGTGCGATGGCAATACCGGAACGCATACCGAAGTATAACGGAATTATGCCTTTAAGATCATGATCTTTTGCCAAATCTTCCGGGACAAACCCGTCGTGAGCGATTCGATCTGATCAACAGAGGCAAGGGCCACGGAATCATCCGACTTTTGACCATACAGCGCGGCGATCTTTGAAATCAAAGATAACATTTCACTGCAGTAATCGAGATAACGGCTCAATTCGTATTCACTTAAAACCCGCTTGGGTGATGACGCCGTCGCATTCTCTTTGTGCTGATTGGATTCCGGATCCTTGGTTAACTGATGCATGTCGATCACATGCGCGATTGAGCGGAGTTCCCTAAGGGCTTCCAAAGCCCGATGCCGTTTAATCCGGGACTCCGCGGAAAAAATAAAGAACAACGCGGCACCAATGAGAATCACGTCATTGATCGCCGCTTCGAGTACGGTGACCAACTCCGCAAAATCCCTGATTTTAAATTTGAGATCGACTTGTCCGAACGCAAAACCCATCAGGCCCAGAACAAGCGCGACAACAACAACCGCAAGAATCCGAAGAGGCCAATGGGGGCGTCCGATTTCATCAGCGCGTTCACTTGCCTGCCGGGCGACCGCATCGAGCTTTTCCGCGACTTTCGCTAAGCCTTTATCCGGAAACCGTTCCTCAACGCGCTTTTTCAGCACGCTGCAGGTTTCAATGATTCGGTCCGCTTCTAAGTGGGTAAATTCTCCCATCACTGGGGATTTAGCCGGATATTATGAAGGCGTCAACGGGAGCCGGCGATACGCCGCTTCAGCGCGGCGATATTGTCTTTAAGGGCCTGCCGCTGCTTGGGCTCGGTCTCGAGGCGCAAGGCACCCTCAAGCGCTGCGAGGGCTTCAGGGAGATGCCCTCGGCCCGCTTCGAGAATCCCCAGGTTCACGTAGGACACCTTGAAGGCGGGGTTCGCCTGAATTGATTTATGGTACTCCGCGACGGCTTTCTCTTTCCAGCCTTGATTGGCGTAAATGACGCCCATACTGTAATGGGAGACAGCCTTGTCCTCTTCTCCAATCAGGGGGAGGCGCGAAAATCCTACGCACGCCGCGACAAGAATCCCGAACGCAATCGTTTTGGCACCGGACTTGGAGGAAACAATCCGCTTAGCCTCAACAATCGCAAAAGCGGCAAACGGGATCAGCCCCGCCGCAGTCGGGAAACGGTAGCGTGAGAGAATATAGAAGAGAACATTTACGGCTAGATAACTGAAAACATAGGCGTGTAAAATCCAATAGCGGCGGCCCTCTCCCAGTACCAGGCTCCAAATCAAACCAACCAGGCCCAAGGGAGCGACCAACCCCCAAGCGACCAGCGGCCAGCCGTTAAGCGTCGTGAACTTTTCAAAAATCGATAAGAAGAAATTATCGGGGGGTTCCCGGTGATTCCAAAAAAACCCGACCTTGCGGCCCATGAGGCCAAGCGCGCGTCCCGGCTGGGTCTTAAACCATTCTATAACCTGGGCTGTCCAATAGTGCGAGACTTCGCTTTTGGTCAGTTTTTTTCCGGTCCGACGTTCCGCCTCTTCTTTAAAGTCGGCGTACTCATGACCGGGACCGTATCGTATGAAGGAGGGAGCGAGATTCAGCCCGTCCGCCTCGGGATTGTTCCCCAAATACAGGTTTACCCCGCCGCTCGATGTTGTCAGTCCCCAGCCCGCCCCTTCTACAACCGCCTGATTGCGCAGCTGAAAGGGGAGCAGGGGAAGCCAAAGACACAGCAGAAAAACGGCACACGCAGCGAGC
>JBFIEP010000327.1:0-3999 GCA_041603335.1 Elusimicrobiota bacterium
GACCGAGGGCGATCGGACGACGAAGGGCAACCGGCAGTTGTGCCGACCCTCCGAACTTCCTTCCTTCAGGACGTTCGACCCGACCGGCTTTTCCCGCTCGCGCCGTCCGACCACCGGAATCGAAGGAGATGCTCCGCTGCTGCCCGGCGACACCATTGAATTGCCCCTCGGTGACGCCCCCCCGCTTGCACCCGGCACGGAAGAACCGGCTCCCGTCAGCCCGGAAATCGAAACGCCGAAATCAAAGAAGGCGGCTCCCAAGAAAAAACCCGGCAAGAAAAAGCCGGCAGCCAAATAGAAAAAGAATCCCGTCAAGAAGAAAGCGGGCGGAGCACAGTCTTCGAGGAAGGCGGCAAAGAAGAAGACACCCAAGAAAAAACCCGCTCCCCAAAAGAAGAAATCTCCCGCAAAGCGGAAGAAGAAGTAAGAGGCAATCATGGGAACAAGCAAACAACGGCAAGCCGAAGTCAAAAAGCGCCTGATCGGCCTCGCGGACATGGTCATTGCCGCCGCCGCGAAGAAGAAAGATCCGATGATGAAGATTCCGGTCCGGTCTCTCTCGAACGTCACATTTAACGACAAGAAGCGCATCATCGAAATGGGGAAAAAGAAGCAGGAGCGCTCCTTCTTTAATCTCGGCCAAGCTAAAAAATTCATGCAGACCATGCTGGTCGCCGACGCCCTCTCGGAACTCCAGAACGCAAATCTCACGACGAGCCTGCGGGAAATTTACTACCGCACCAAACACACCATCGAGGGATCCCACGAAAACACCTTCGATGGGCAGAATGAATCCGACCCCCTTATCGAAGACCTGGAAGTTTCCCTGGCCGCACTCCGGGAAGAGTTTCACGTCCGCGCCGACAACGGCGGAACCATCGTCGGTCCCATCGTCCTTGAAGACGACGGCGACCGCATCGACTGCACCAAGCTCGGAAAAGGGGGCTACTCCATCCCCTCGATCGTCGAACCCGGGTACGTCGATATCAAAAAGTGCACGGCGGATTTCGTGCTCCTCATCGAAAAAGGCACGCAGTGGAACCGCCTCTCGGAAGATAAGTTTTGGAAGAAATACAATTGCATCCTTTTGACCGGAAACGGCCAGCCCCCGCGCGGCGTACGCCGCCTGGCCCGGCGTCTTCACGAAGAGAAGAAGCTCCCCGTTTACGTCCTCGTTGATAATGACCCCTGGGGGTATTACATCTACTCGGTCGTAAAACAAGGCTCGATCAATCTCGCGTTCGAATCCCAGCGCATGGCAATCCCGAAAGCGAAATTCATCGGCCTTTCCAGCTCCGATCCCGGGAAATACGCCCTTCCCCGCAATGTCGGCATCAAGCTCAACGACAAGGATATTAACCGGGCGAAAGAACTTCTCAACTACCCGTGGTTCCAGAAACCGCACTGGCAGAAGGAAATTAAAGGGATGCTGTCGAGCGGACTCAAATACGAATTGGATGCCCTTGCCAATAAGGACTTCCAGTACCTGACCAACACGTACCTTCCGAAAAAGCTAAAGCAGCGCGACTGGATCGACTAGATCAGGGCCGCACGCCGCAGCGCTTTTTCAGCGCCATAATACGCCGGTAGGACTCGTCGATGCGAGACCGGGGAATCTTCTTTGACGCGACGAGTTTTTTCACGATAGCAATCGTCTTTTGGGTGACAGCCGGATCGTAGTTCAGGTTATTCCCGAACAAAACGATATCAACACCGGCATTGATCGCCCGCCCAATCGACTCCTCAAGCCCAAAGAAACCGGCAATCGCCTTCATCTGCATATCATCAGACACCACGACACCGTCGTATCCCATTTGCTTACGAAGGATGCCGTCGATAATTTTTGTCGAAAGCGTCGCGGGCCATTTCTCATCAAGCTTCGCGTTGAAAATATGGGCCGTCATCACCATCGTACACGAAAGATCCCCCCGGAGCAGTTCCCGGTAAGGAACAAGTTCAATCTCCTGCCACGCCCCGGTAACGTCGGCCATGCCGTGATGGGAATCGTTGTGCGCACTCCCATGACCCGGGAAGTGTTTTATGGCCGTGATCACCCTGCGCTTCTCATGGACTTCGATAAAAGCCCTGGCGTGCTTCACAACTTTCGCGGGATTTCTCGAAAAACTGCGGCCAAGCCTTCCGATAATCGGATTTTCAGAATTTAAGTTAACATCGACGACAGGAGCGAAATTAACATTCACTCCGAGTTTCGACAACGGCCTAGCGATCTTTTTCGCCTCACGGCGGGTACGGCGATCGCTATCAATTCGACCCAACTGGGCATGGGAAAGGGCTTCCTTGAATTTCCGGTCCTTTTTCAAGCGGCGAACCTCGCCGCCTTCCTGATCGATAGCGATCAGCAAAGGAGTCTTCGCTTTTTGTCTCAGCGCCTTCGTCAATCGCTTCAACTGCCGCTTGCCGTCGATATTCCGGTCATGGGTTTTTAAGAGACCGTCATATTCGTAAAGAATCACGCCGCCTAGATTTCGCTTCTCAAGATCTTCGGCGATCGCAGACCCGTCCTTAATTGAAAAGCCCCGGAATCCGACCATAAGCATCTGGCCGATTTTATCATCGAGACTTTGCGCGTGCAGCGGTGCGGCAACGCCGCATATGAGAAATAGACTGAAAAGCGAGAAAGAGTGTTTCATGGATCTCCGATAGTCGACGAGTATACCAATTCAAAAGTAGACGGTGCTCTTGACGACCCGCAGCAAGGACTGCTTTATTTCTGTTCGTGACACCCCTGCGCTCAGCGACAATTGCCGTCGTGCTGGCAACAATGCTTCCGATTTCACTAATAGCGAAATCGCAAGGAGAACCCAAATCAGAACGACTCACAGCCTCAAACGGGCGCTTCAGCTACTCAATTCCCAAAACCCTTAAAGCAGCAACCGTCAAAAACTCAATCGCCAGCTGGACAAACCCAAAGGACCGCACAAGCTTGGGGATTTTTCCCGTTTCCGCCTCTCGAAAAGCAAAGCTTGGAAGCCCGTTTAAAGCGGCCCGCTCCTCGCGGGAGAAGGCGGCGAAGAAGGAAGGCGATTGGTTCGTATCAAAGGTCTACAAGAAGGTCCTCGAGAACGAACTGCCTTTCTTTTTCTACAGCGCCCACCAACACGGAAAGATTATGAAGGTCTCGGGCTACTTCGTTCTCGGCGGCGATTATTATTTTGTGAGCGGTTGGACTTCACGGAAAAAATCCGGACTCCCTAATGTCTATGCCGCACTCTCCACGATCCAGCCGATTTCGGGGCCGCGGCGAAAACGGGCGATGAAGAATCATGACTCGGAAGGCCTCCTTGACCGCCACCGGAAGAAAAAAAAGGATCCAGACGTGCGGCTAGGCGAAGGATCGAGCACCCCGAAAATGCTCGGCGGCCCTAAAAGCCTGGGAAGTCCGAAAAAAACCGGCGGGCCGATTAACTAGGCCTTTCGGAAAGCTTGCTTAGGGCCTTTATTCCCCGAAACCAAGTCTGTTGACCCTCAAAGAGTTATCCGGGCCCTCCCTATAATCTAAGGGATGATTCGTCGCTTCAGCGCCGCGATCCTAGCGGTATTCATTGCCTCTCCCGGAAATACCGCCCCCATTGCCTCCCGGATGGCCGCTTCAACCCGGGGACCCGTCATCGCCAATCCTATCGTTGGAGCGCCCTCTCTTCTTTCGGCTCCAAGCCTCGGACCGCTTTCCGCTCCCATTCTCGGGGGAACCCTTCCGACTCTCACCGCGCCGATTCTCACAGAATCCGTGCCGGTCCCGAACCGCGCTGTCCTCCCAACGCTGCGGCCTGAACAGAACATCAAACCTTCTGCGCAGCCTCGGCCGGAAATAAAATCGGAAAAGAAGAAAAAGAAGCGGCCCATCCTGCGAGCACTCCGTACTCTCAAAAAGAAAGCACAGACACGAAAGCAGACGAACGCAGCACCCCTGAACCGTTTTTTTGATCTTGGAAGCCATTTAGAACCAAACTCTCCCGTCGTTTTAGCCCCGACCCTCTA
>JBFIEP010000328.1:0-3995 GCA_041603335.1 Elusimicrobiota bacterium
GACACCGGTGAGGTTAGCTTTACACCCTGGTCGTATGCCACCGCGATTGCCTGGCTTCCGGGTGACACCTTATATCGAATCGAGACACGTGGAGAAGATCAATCCTATCCCGGAGACGGAACACTTAACGCAGGAAATGTAGAGGTTCCTGCGACCGACGGGGTTAATATCCGGACCTTCCGTGTCGATGACTCAATTCCAACGATGGCGCTCCAGGCTCCTGCGACCGGATATATATCAACACTAACCGAGATTTCCGGTACGGCTAACGGGGACAATGCCCTCCTTAGTAAGGTCGAAGTAAGAATCCGTCGTATCGCAGGTGGAGCCGATGAGGATTGGGACGGCACGAATTGGGTTGCCGGCCCCGTTTATTCTTCAGCGACAATTACTGTGGCACCCGGTGATGTTACGTGGACCTATGATGACCTTGTCGGACCGGTGGGGTTTGTAAACGGTCAGGACTACCGCGTTTATGTGAAGGTGACGGATTTGGCGGGCAACGAGCGTTTGGCTCCCGGTTTGGGAGACTTTACGTTCCGCTTCGATAACGCCGCTCCGGCGTCGGAAGTAACACGTCCACCGGATCCCGTAATTGCCGCAAGTCCGCCGCCCTATTCCAATGGCCCTGGATCGGTACGTCCTTTGACCATGATTTCGGGTACCGCTGCTGAACCGGTGGGCCTGCAATCGGGTCTGTCCCAGGTCTGGGTTGCGATATCCTCCGGTTCCGGTTCCGGTCAGTTGTGGTGGGATTATACGACCCAGGACTTCACTAGTTTTGGACCCCAACTTGCGATCCATTGGGCTTCCTCTGTCGTTGTCGGTGATCCTTGGATTTACAATGACCCGGGGCTTGCCGCAGCGTATAAAAACGAGGTGACATATACGGCGTTTGTACGCGCGGTTGATGGTGCCGGCAATTGGATCGGTAATGTCGTTAATTCTAATGATGCGGGCGTCATCAAGGAACCGTTCTTCTATGATGACTCGATCCCTGCATCGGGGATCGAAGCGCCAAGCGCGGCTGCCCATAACGCCGGATTGACGGTGTTGTCGGGAACGACCGAGGATTTGGGTGCTGCGGTGTCCGGGGTGTTTAGGGCCAAGGTCGCGGTGCGTGACGTTGGTCAGAATAAGTGGTGGAACTTTACCTTGGACAATGCGTTCAACGTGACCGATCTTGATATTAACGGGGACGCGTGGAAGGTCGCCAATCTCACGTTTGTCAGCGGCCAATTATATCGTTGGGATGTTGCCTTTCCTGTCTCGCGCTATACCGAGGGTGTGAGTTATCAGGTGGTTGTCCGGCCGGAAGATAACGCGACCAATATTGATGACAGTGCTCCTGGGGGTGGGGAGGGAGTGACCTTTATCTATGATAAAACTCCCGCAGTTTTAAATTCAACCTTCCCGCTCCAAGGGGCGGCCTATAACTTGGCGGGCCTTGAGGCCCTTGCCGGAACGGCGGACGATGCCGCGACGGGAAACTCCGGTACTTCCCAAGTGGAGATTCTCCTAAAGAACAATATTTTGGGAAGTTATTGGACCGGCGTTGGAGTTAATTTCGACGCTCCTCCCGGCGGTTACGACAATTGGGTGACGGTAAACGGCACCGCGGAATGGAATCTAAACCTCCCGACACTCAACGATAACACGCCTTACGTGTTGTGGATGCGCGCGACGGACAACGCGGTCAATATTTCAACCCATCCAAGTTATCCTGCGCCGGATCATTCGGCCAGTCTTGATGCGAACGAATATGCCGATGAGGTGACGCCGGCGATTGTCTTTACTTTTGACAACTCGCTCCCGGTTTCCAAGATGGTCGAGCCGGTCGACTTTGCCTTTATCAATACTTTGAGCGAACTGACGACGATTTCAGGAACGGTGTGGTCGGATGCGGGTAATTCTGCGACTGCTGCCCCGATTGATCAGGTACTGGCAAATCTTTGGTGTTCCGGCTGTGCTCCGGGCGATGTTCCCGGTTGGTGGAATGGAACGGTTTGGGGTGCGGGTGCTGAACCCCCAACGCCGTTGTTTAGTGCTGCGGTTTCCGCGCCGCAATGGGACGTAGGTTTTTCGGTTACCTATAATGACGGCTACCAATACAGGGTGCATTCGCGCGGCCGGGATACCGCGACCAATCTTGAAGCTCCCAATGCACAGGGAACATTTCTAGTCGATTTGACGCGGCCTTCAGCTTTGACCACCTTCCCGGCGGATTCCGGATCGGCAGGTGCGGGTACCGTTGTGATTGCGGGAACGGCCGATGACCAATTCTGTACGTTTAATGTTGGGCTTTGTGTTGCTGGTGCGCGTGATTTTCAATCAGGGATAGAGAAATCCAGTGTAACGGTTTCGGTTGAGCGTGTCTCGGACGGTTTTTATTGGGATGGGGATGGAAATTTCGCCGATACCAGCGGAGTCCCGACCTGGTCGACGGCTACCTTTGTTGGGGATTCAAGCGGTACTTGGACCTATGCTTTATCGGCGACTGCATTAGCGGATACTCTGTCTTACAAGGTCTCTGCCCGCGTCCTTAACGATAAAGCGGGGAACTCGCAAGTTTCGATAACGACCAATACATTTACTGCTGACTTTTCACCTCCGGCGACAAAAATTATTTACCCCGGTGATGGTACGCTGCCGGAATCGCTTGCATTCATGTCGGGAACGGCTCTCGATGCAGGGACCGCGGGAGTCAATTACGTATACGTGGCATATTACCACCAGGGATCGAATCAGTGGTGGAATAAAGGAACTCGGGCGTTTGATCTCGCGGATCTCGCCGGCTTCCCGGCGCTGCCTACGGCAGATATGAATTACTGGGTGTTGGCTTCAACGGATAATGCGCCAACGACGAATTGGTATGTGACCGATCCTTCGACACCGGCCTTTGTTTCCGGACAAACCTACCACTTAGTCGCGATCACCGATGACGTGGGTCTTAACCTCGAGGCGATCCCCGCCTCACCCGCACCCGATACAAATCGACATTCCTTTGTCTTTACCGAGCCGACGGCGCGGTCTGAAATTGTGAAGCCGTCGGTAAGCAAGCCGCACTTCCAGCCCGGACTCGCGACGCTGTCAGGAACCGCGAACGATCCGGCGACGGATGAAGAAGCACGTGTTAAAGATATCACCGATCCCAACGTACATCGCGTTTGGAATGGCGCGGCTTGGGTGAGTTCCATGACCTATAACGCGTTTTCTACGGCCATCACGGGCTTTACCGACAATGGACCCGGAACCGATGATGATTGGACTTTTGCGATGGCACCCGTGACGAATTGGACGATTAATGGGTCCCTGCTTAAGTTCCAGATTGAAGTGCGCGCGTTGCCCGGTCCGGAAACCCCGGTCAAGGGTCCGGTTGAATTCTATATCGACGATGTGAAACCGACGGTGTCTGTTACCAAGCCGAATATCGGATATTTGAAGACGTTGACCTCGCTTTCCGGCGTTGTGACGGATAATACAGATGCGCTGGGTGTTGGGCAAGGACAAAGCAAGACGGTGTTTTTCCGTGTAATTCGCGGAAGCGACGGCAATGCGTGGGATGCTGTCGCGGCCGGGGGGTCGTTTGTCGCGGATACCGGCAAGACCTGTTTTGCAGGGGATGTCGACGATTCCTGTCTGCCCGCGACAAATCCCAGCGGTAATGACTACAAGTACGAACACGCGAAATTCACCGATAATTCAGCCTGGGCAAACAACGAAAACTATGACGTTGAAATTCGTGCAGAAGATGCGGCCGGTAACTTCGAAACGGGTACGCAAAACTTCGTCTATGACCTGGACGGTCCGGCAGGCGGAATCATTGAGCCTACGGCGTTTACTCCGATCAACAGTCTGAGTCTCCTAACCGGAACCGCGACCGATGACTTCTCGGTATTCCATACAAGTTTTTCGCTCCAGAGTTTGCGCAACGGGCTGTGCTACAACGGCATCCTTTCGTTCAACCAGATCTGTCCTTATTGGGTCGAGACCTC
>JBFIEP010000329.1:0-3984 GCA_041603335.1 Elusimicrobiota bacterium
GTGCGTCGTTCCGCTGTAGGATACTCCCAAATGGTTTGCGCATCGAAACCCAATTCGAACAGTCTCCAGCAGATTGTCCGTCTGCGCGGCCGAATCAGTGGGTGTCTCGTCTTTTTTTGCGGGCGTCTTAGCGCGCAGAGAGACAAAACAGGCCCAGCAGACTTCTCTTTCGGCGAGGTTTTCCTCTCCGCAGCCGGGACAGACTATTTTTCTTGAATCATTGCCCATGAGATGTATATAGCGCGAATATTTCCAAAGAACAAGATGCGGTTAGTCAGCTATTCCGCAAATTGCGAGCGAGTGGGTGTTGAAATTGCGTTTTGGAGTAATGGACGCGGCTATTCTGAGCAGACTGGATCGTCGACTAACTTTCCGATCGTTTCGGTTTCGAGTTCCCGAATTGCCTGAAGAGTTTCCAGATTGATTGATTCACGCTTGAATGGATCGGGTGCCCATAAAATTTCGTAAGCGGCCTTCGTCCTTTCTCCGACCCTCATGACAAGCCGCAGGAAAAGCTTCTCCGAGTTTGCCTCTGCGGCGGTTTCCGCTAAATACATATTCGCGTAGGCCCCGAGCAGGGCGTTGTAATAGGCTTCGTCGCGGCCTTCAAGCCAACCGGCGCGTGCATAAGGCTCAAGGAGCATAATGATATTTCCAAGATCCCGACGATACCGGACGAGCGTCTTAACGGAATCTCTCGGCGTAATGAAGCGCTCCGGTTCTTCGCATTTCTTATAGGCCTTCGCGTCCTGGTCCTTGGGGATTAGTCCCCGCAATGCACGGAGATATTCGTATAAAACACCTGCCGGGGCTTGAAGCAGGCGTGCGGCGGCAACATTGTCGTGAATACGCGTTCTTGCGAGCAAGGGAAGTTTTTTCTGAAGCCACGGAGGGCGGGTAAATCCCGGCTCACCATCGTGTTTAAAGTAATGAAAAAGATACTGCGCCTGGTTCATCGCACTGTCGGGATTGCCCCATAATGTCATGCTTTGGGGATGCGTAAAGGGACCGAGATAGGACGGTTGATCGGGAGTACAGGCCGAGAAGAGAACCGCTAACCCGATTAGGGGTAAGGCAGTTCGCATAGTTTAGGTAACGGGTTCCTTCTTGATCTTAGCGATGGCTTCTTCAGCATACGCCTTAATGCGCGTGTCATGCGCTTCATCGCAAACCTTTTCCAGCGTAGGAAGGGCTTTGGGATCCCCAAGAGATCCCAGTGATGAAATCGCCTGTAGGGACATGCGTTCATCTTTGGAAAGCGCGGCGTCGCAAACCCAATCCAGTACTTCGGGCTTTACCGTGTAGAAGGATGCCAGCGCGCGCATCGCATGAACCCGTAGCGGGTAAGACCCGGAGATGGAAAGTTTCCTGAGTAAGGGCAGATGACTTTCATCCCGAAGGGATTGGAGCGCGTTAACGGCCGCACCGGGAATAATGTCCCAATAGGTTTTTCGGTTGAGCTGGGATTTTATCTTAGCGGCCCATTTCGGGTCCCGGGTGTTTCCTAAGGCGCGGATCGCTTCGGCCTTAACCTGGATGCTAATGTCTCGACTAATGAAGGGCGCAAGTGTTTTCGCAGCGTCGGGATGCCCCGACCCGCCGATCGCACCCACGACGGAACGGCGAACCTTCGGGTGTTTTACAGACAAAAGCCGCTTGAGGGCCCGAAATGATTCCTCGGTGCGAATGGTTCCGAGTGCTTTAGCGGATTCCGAAGCGGTGCCCCAGTAGGGATCCTTTCGAACTGCGGTTTCTAAGGCCTTTATGGTCTTTAAGTCCCCCCAATGCGCAGCTTTATAGGCGGCGCGGGAGCGGCTGATGCCGGTTTTTGCGTTCTTGAGTTCCTCAAGCCATAGGGCATGGGGCTTATGCATGACGAGCGTTTTGAGTACGGTGTGATCTGCGTCGAATTCGACCATAGCCGGTTCGCCGGGCAGTTTGTACGAAAATGTTTTTCGCGTGTCTTTAACGCGCTCGGTGAATTCTTTGGTCCAACGGCCGCCTTTCCCGGTCACGCGGATTAGGACAGGGCAATCGAAGAGAGCGGTTTTTTCGCTCACGGCGTGTGTTTGACGGACGGTTAGGGATGCCGATTTTTTCTTAGCGTCATACGCGTAGCGCACATCGTAGGCTGGGTGTCCCGATTTGAATATCCATTGGTCGAAGAAGAACCGGAGGTTTCGCCCGGTGGCCTCCTCAATCGCGATAATAAGGTCGGATGTCTCAACGCTCTTGTTGCGGTGTTTCTCCAGGTAGTGGCGGAGTGAATTCCAGAAATCAGTTTCTCCCAGTTCGGCGCGGAGCATGTGGAGAACCCAGCCGCCTTTTTCATAGAGATGGCGATCGAAGAGAACCCAAGGGTACCGGTAGCGGTTGGAAACAATGGGACGTCGGTACTTGCTCGAATCCTCCTGCATGTACGAGCGTCGATTGAATTCAAGTTCGTGATCGGCTTCGTCTATCCCTTTGTCTTCTTGGGTGAAAATTGTCTCGCAGTAGGTCGCAAACCCCTCGTTGAGCCAGGCATGCGACCAATCACGGCAGGTGAGAAGATCTCCGAACCAATGATGCGCGAGTTCATGGGAGACAAGCAGGTCAAGATCATGATCGAGAGCCGCTTCCTTGGTGACGAGACAGGCATCCGTTTGTGTGGTACACGTCGTGTTTTCCATGCCCCCGGGAAACTCAGCAGCGGCGACCTGGGCGTAGCGGGGGTAGGGGTATCGCACACCGAGTTTACTCGATAAAATTTCCATCGCGGCAACGGTTTTTGAAAAACCGCGTTTGGCGTCTTTTTCCCGTCCTTTTTCAGCGTAGTAAACCACAGGAACATCTTCCCAGCGATCCTCTACAATACCGAACCGGCCGACCGAGAGACAGACCAAGTAGAGCGAGTGCGGGGAGTCCATTCGCCAATGAAAAACTTCCTTTGAACCATCCTTCCGACGATCGTGTAGTTCCCCATTCGAGGCCGCAACAAAACCTTTTGGAACGCGGGCGACAACTTCGGTCGTGGCCTTCTCTCCGGGAACATCGTGGCAAGGGAACCAGTAATGGGCGTCTTCAGGCTGACCTTGGCTCCACATTTGGACGGCCGGACCCTTCCCGTCAGCGGGTGAGAAGTGCAGCCCGCATTTCGGAGAACGGATTGAGTAGCGGATGGTAACGGCGGTTTCTTCGCCTTGATGGAGGGGCGACGAGAGATTGAAGGAGAGTTTTCCGTTCTTATGCTTGAACGTAAGTTTCTTATTCCCTTCTTTAACCGAGAGAATCTTCATCCCTCCGGCGCGAAGTTCGACGGTACGTGCTTTCGCGGCCAGTGCCCGGAACGTCGTTCTGCACGCACCGGAGGCCTTTCGATTTTTTAGATCGCAATCGAGTTCGATTTTTACATGGACGGTATCAAACGCCCGGTCGGGAGCATATTGGCTGCTTTTCCCAAGGAGGGTCCTCGCTACTTCAGGCGAAGATTCCTCGGCGCTGCCGCCGATATAACGGCAGCACCGAAGATGCTCCCTAGAGATCATGCGCCGTTTGAGCTCCCGCGGGCATGGTTGATCTCGGAAACGATCGCAGGGATGACTTCTTTGAGATCCCCTTTCACCGAGTATGTCGCTAGTTTCATCATGGGGCAGTCGTCATCGGTATTGATGGCGACGATAACATCGGATGCCTTCATGCCCGCAAGATGCTGGATTTGGCCGGAAATGCCGCACGCGACATAGAGACGCGGTCGAACCTGGCGGCCGGTCAATCCGACTTGGTGTTTATAAGGGATCCAGCCGGAATCAACGACCGCGCGGCTTGCCCCGACTGCAGCTCCGAGGGATTTCGCGAGATCACGGATAAGTGAAAAATTCTCTTCACTTCCGAGGCCGCGGCCGCCGGAGACGATTCTTTCCGCACCGCCGAGGTCGATTTCATTCGCTTCATCCGCCGCGAAGGAAACGAACTCGGTGTTCTGCGTCCAAGACGAAGGGTCGA
>JBFIEP010000330.1:0-3979 GCA_041603335.1 Elusimicrobiota bacterium
AATCGCAAGGTGAGGGACTTCGGACATTTCTCCGTATTTGACCGCGTCATAAGCCCTTTCCAGCGCATCGATATTCTCGCCGGTCAGGATTTCCTCCGGTGTGATTTCCGGTCGACCGGGAAAGGCCAATGGTTTTTCCAGTGCAACCCGGACCGCCGCGGTGGTGCCCCGCATTTTAACGACCCGAATCTGCTCCGAGAGTGCGTCGGGGACATCGATCGGTTCCAGAAGGTTGAAGAAGGTGCGTTTGGGGTCGCAGGATGAAGCGACAACGGCGGAATCGATGTTCTCCCCGTTTTCCAGCGATACGCCGAGAACCTTGCCTGCCGCGACACGAATACGGCTTACGGCTGCGTTCATCCGGATTTCAAACCCGGAATCACTGGCGGCGGCCAGGAGGGATCGGGTAAGGGCTGCCGGTCCGCCGGAGATAGATTGAGAGGCAACGGCTTCCCGCATTAGAAAGGTGGCTACCGAACCGCCGGACCACGGTCCCATCATCGACCCGTGGATCGCGGGTGCGGCCAGGCCTACTTTGAGAGCATCGCTTTCGAAATTTTCGTTAAGCCAATCGGCGGCACACATCGGGGCGATGCGCAGCAAGGTCAGAACATCTTCACGTCCTAGACTGCGCAAAGAAATTCCCGTTTTGAGCAGGGTCCAAAAACCTTCGGTGCCTCTGTCTGTAATCGGCGGAGGGTTTTGGTCTAGAACGGTGCGCACAAACGGGGTCACGCGGTTTAGAAACGCACGGAACTCGTGGTAGGAGCTTTTATCTTTGTCAGAGAGCTTCGGGTTGGCGGCCGCGAAGCGGTTTGGATCACGAAAAATATGGACCCCGGGACCGTTCGCTTCGGGAACGAAGGAGCCGACTTCTTCATCGCGCAATTTAAGTCCCCTGTTTTTCAGACCCAGCGCTGTGATGACGCTCTTGCGTACACCCGCCGTCTCCTGGAGCAGTCCCTGCGTTCTGAACCCGGGGTGAAATTCCTCGGACGCGGCAAGGCCGCCCGCCAGTTCCCGCCTTTCCAGGACGAGTACCTTGCGTCCCGCTTGAGCGAGCGCGGCGGCAGTCGTCAGTCCGTTGTGTCCGGCTCCGATGATAATCGCGTCGTAAAGCATTAGTTGGTCTCCCCTGAGTTGAGGATCGCCCGTGCGGCGAGTTCTCCGGGACCGCCCATCAGGCCGCCGCCCGGATGCGCGCCGGAACCGCATAACCAGAGATTTTTTACAGGAGTCTTATAGTGGGACCAGCGTGCGGCAGGCCGCAGGAAGGCGAGCTGTTCGAAGCTCAACTCTCCGTGGAAGATGTTCCCTTCGGTAAGGCCGAAGTCCTGTTCCATGTCCCAAGGAGTGAGAACTTGGCGGTGCAGGATGATGTCTTTGAGATTCGGGATGTACTCCGATAGCGTGTCGACGACGGCGTCCCCGAAGGCTTCCCTCTTTTGAGGCCAAGCCGAGGCGCCTTCCTTGATGTTGTAGGGCGCGTATTGAACGAAGCATGACATCACATGTTTACCCGGAGGGGCCACGGTCGGATCAACGAGGGATGGAATCACGGCGTTGATATAAGGCCGGGTGGAGAACTCTCCGTATTTGGCCTGATCGTAGGCGCGTTCGAGGTAATCGGTCGAAGGCGCGATGGCGATGTCTCCGCGGAGGTGTTCAGAGCCTGCCCGGGATGAGAATATGGGTAATCGGTCGAGAGCAAGATTAACTTTCCCTGAACTTCCGCGAAGTTTGTAGCGGCTGATTTGTTTAGAGAATTCCGGATCGAGGTTGTCTTCTCCCACGAGTCCGAAGAATGTCCTTCGAGGATCAACGCCTGATGCGACGACCTTCCCCCGGATTTCATCTCCGTTTTCAAGAACCACACCGGTGGCTTTCCCGCCGGTCATGAGAATCTTGGAAACCGGGGCTTCTGTGCGGATTTCAGCGCCCCAATGTCTGGCGGCGCCTGCACAGGCTTCTGAAACCATCCCCGTTCCGCCGCGGGAAAAACCCCATGAGCGGAATGCGCCGTCAATTTCTCCCATGTAGTGATGAAGCAGTACGTAGGCGGTCCCCGGCGACCGAACACCGAGGAACGTTCCGATAATACCGCTAACCGACATGGGTGCCTTAAGGACATCGGATTCAAACCACTCATCGAGGAAATCGGCAGCACTCATGGTCATCATCTTGGCGAATCGAACCATGTTGTCCTTGCCAAGTCCCCGGAATCGACGTCCGAGTTTCAGTAAGCGAAACGCTTCTTCCGGTCCGAGGGAGGTCGGATCGATCGCCGCACCATCAATGATCGGCTTCACAAAGCGTGAGATTTGAGCCATCGCACGGGAAAATTCAGGAACAACCTCTGCGTCGCGCGGTGAAAATCGTGCTATTTCACGCCGCGTGCGCGCCGCGTCATCCCAGCGGCATAGAGAGTCCCCGTCCGGCAGCGGTAGAAACGATGCGTCGAGAGGAATGATGTCGAGTCCGAATTTCGGAAGCTCGAGATCGCGGATGATGTGAGGGCGCAAAAGGCTTACAACGTAGGAGCAAACGGAATAGGTGAATCCGGGGTAAATCTGTTCACTGACAGCGGCCCCGCCCAAAACATGGCGGCGTTCGAGGACGAGAACCTTCCGTCCGGCTTTAGCGAGGTAAGCGGCCGTGATGAGGCCGTTATGTCCTCCGCCAACGATAATAGCGTCATAAACCGTGCTCATTTCTTTTTACGCTCCGGATCAAAAAAGGGCATCTTAACGACGCGTGCCGTGATCGTGTGTCGTTCATACTCGAGCGTATATTCGAGCTGGAGTTCCGTCCCGAGTTCGGTGTATTCCGTACGGATTGAACCGAGGGCGATATATTTTTTGAGAATCGGCGAGAAGGTCGAACTGGTCACCTTTCCAACCTGCTCTCCCCCCGAATAAACGGGCAGCCCTTCCCGGGAAGAGCCCGAGCCGAGCTGCGGAGGCAGGTTGTAGCGTTCGCAAAGATTTTCGAGTTCAACCCAATCCATTTCGAGTCCGACAAGGCTGACGGGCGACCCTTCCGCTTTTTCCCGCCGTAGGGCTTCCTGGCCGATGAAGGGATCGCGATTTAAATGAACCGTCCAGCCTAGGCCGATTTCGTAAGGGGAGTTTTTTCGGGACTCGATCATGCAGTCCTTCGCCGCGAAGTATTCGATATCGGCGAGGATGAATCCCGCTTCGATACGGGTGATGTCGAGTGCGTCGAGACCCGCAGGCTGTAGACCGTAATTTTTCCCTTCCCCCATGATGGCGTCGTAGAGTTTTAGGGCATGTTTATTTTCGGTCCAGACTTCATAGCCGAGGTCTCCGGTGTAGCCGGTTCGCGTGATGGTGACCGGCACGCCGTCAATGTTTGCTTGGGTCGCGCGAAAGAACTTCAGCTTGTCCATCGCGGCGTCCGAGGCGGCCTTAAGAATGTTTTTGGATTGCGGGCCCTGAACCGCTAAGGCGCAGATTTTCGCGCTGACATCTTCGAGTGTGATATCGCAGCCGCGCGCGTGGCGTGCGAGCCAGTCGTAGGTCGGAGCCGCCGCGGTGACGCGATAAAAATTCTCACCGAGGTGCATGACCGTTCCATCATCGAGAATTTTTCCTTCGTCGTCTGTCCAGCACGAGTAGGAAACTTGGTTGTCTTTTATTTTGTGAACGTTGCGCGCCATGATGCGGGAGAGGAATTTTGCAGCGTCCTTGCCCCTTACATCGTATTTGAACAGGGGCGTTACATCGAGGAGGCCCGCCGAATGGCGAAATGCCATGTATTCCGTGGAATGGCAAATGTTGTAGTAGCTGACAGCATGGTAGCCCGCCCACTCTTTCCAACGGTAGCTTTTACATAGAGCAACTGTCCGCTCATGAAACGGTGTGGGTTCTGCCATAGTTTGTTATCGCTTACTTATGGGAGTGTACTTCGTGACCGTTTCACCGGTGTAGATCTGACGAGGCCGTCCGATACGGAACGG
>JBFIEP010000331.1:0-3972 GCA_041603335.1 Elusimicrobiota bacterium
ATGATCGCGACCACGATCATCAATTCGATGAGCGTAAACCCCTCTGATCCTGTCCGTTTCGTCATAGCCCGCTATAAGCCTAGGATAGGGGCCAGAGCCTCGGCATGCAAGGTGAATTTGAGCACTATATTCAAAATTCCCCTCGACGTGGCCCGACTTCCCGGTTATCCTAATTGCGTAGCCCTAGAATTAACGAATAAATACTTATTCTTACGAGTCGCCGAAAGCTCTACCTAGACTCTTCTAGATCCGTTCGCGCACGAATACCTGTAACTCGAGTAATAGTCGTTTCTACCCGGACGCCGTACTATCTCCTGGCAGGGTTTTTTCTGTCGGGGTTTTAGGGAGGGGAAAATGAACAAATTAGACGCGATTATCGATGATTTAAAGAAAGTTGATGACCGGGAAATGCGCGCTTACAAATTTAATGAGTTAGGCATTTTCCTGGGAAAGCTGGGTGATGACCGTTGTATTGAGTGTTTTGAAAACGCCTGCCGGCTTACCGAATACCCCGGACGTAAGATGCGCACCTTGGGACGGCTAGGCGATGCGTACTGCCTGATCCGGCAGGATTGGGATCGTGCGACCAAGTTTTACCTTGCCTGTATCTCCCTCGGGGATTACGCCAATTCTAATCCGATTCATGTATGGCAGGCGCGATTTCGCCTGGATGATATCGAGTCCGATCGACGGGGAGAGAACCGGGAATTTGACGAGATGCGCGGCGAGATCATGATGAACAGCGATGTCAGCGCCGCGCTCGTTGAGGATCTCGAGATTCCGTCCCTGTAAGAAATTAGTCCTAGGTCCATTGCTTCTATAGGGAAGGGGTCGAATAGACCTGTGGCCGATACTGCTAGATCCTTATCCTAATGGGGATGGTCGTATTCCTCATAGTTGCCCTCGTTTTAGCCCCCATTAGCCCGGCTTTTGCCGTCGGTGGAAGGGCTGTTTCGGTCACGTCCCAGGGCAAGGCGCCCGTTGTCTCGATTGCCCCGGTTGGCAATCCGTCGCTGACAGGAAACGCCGGGGGAAACCTGATTTCAGTGTCACCGTTGAGCGGGGCCTTGCCCTTGCTTGCACCCGTCACGTTTGGGAATGAAGACGCCCCCAATATTAAGCTGCCGGCTCCAGCAAAGGCCGAAATATCGGATGCGGCAATCGAGGCTGTTACCGAGCCATCCGTCCACGCAGCGATTCGTAAAGCGAAAATACTTGAAGCCTCTGTTCAACGTGTCGAAGAAAATTTCACGCAACGAGGTTGGGACGTCGATGAAGAGGAACGTTCTGCGCTGCGAAAGCATGCTTCCAAGGTTCTTCAAGCCGCGACGAAATCGAGTCTGGCGCTCGGGGGCGATTCCCAAGCCCGCCTTAAAACGATGGAAGAGTATACCGTTGCCTTGCCGAAATTTATTCCAGGTCGATCGCCGCGCGCGAATTTACATCTGACCGGGCTGTTCCGTCATAAAGAGAAATGGCTCGGTAAAACGAGACAGGCTCTTCGTAAGGATTGGATTCCGGCAGGGAAACGCGATGCCGCAAAAGGAGAGAAGCCGCGCATTGTTCTCCGCTCCCTGGGAGCCTCTGTCGGATTGGAACCGCTGTCGTTGGCGATGCTTGTCGATACCGAACTGAAGCGGGCGGGAGAAAATCCCGACGAATGGGATATTCGTATTGATGCGATGGATATCAATCCGGCTGCCTTGGTCTTTATGACGCTAGGCCGCCATAAAGCGGAGCGGGTCGAGGATATTGTTCCGGGTCCTTACGCCGATACCCGTGCCCCTGATCTAATGCGTGACGCACGTTCGGCCTTGGGCCGTCGTGCGAAGTCCTATCTTGCGCCTGTGAAATCCCGGGAAGGCTGGTATGAATTAACGGCGGAATTCGCACCGCGCTTTGCACGCTGGCTGAACCCGGTCTGGATGGATTTAACCGATGTTGAATTGCGGCCTGTCGTCGATGACGCGCAGGCGAACGGCGTCTTTGCAATGGGAATTCACGGGGTGTTGCCTTCGTTTACTCGTGATGTCCAGCCGTGGCTAGAGAAGGCCGATTGGAAACGCAGTGACGCTGTCGGCATGTTGACGACGACTGTCGCTGAGAAAAGTTTCTGGGAACGCCGCGACGCCTGGGTTTCAGCGCTGCGTTTGGTTTTGGCGTTGACGGGTTGGCGGATTCTATCCACACCGATGGGCCGGTTTAAGTTCCTTAAGTTCCACGGGGTCTGACCCCGTTACTTTAGGTTGAGGGAGAGCCAGTCGGCGGCTTCGGTGTTGATGAGGAGAAGTTCGATGATCTGGTCTTCGTCTTCTTCGTTCTCGCCGTCGTCGTTCTTGGTGACAACAACGGAAAAGACGTTCAGCGTATGAATGCCGCGGCATTTATCGCAGGAATAGAGTTCCGCCTTGGTGAAGGCATTTGGATTCGTGAACGGGCCGATCATGGTGAACGGGTTGAAGTCTCCGTTCTCAACGGTCTTTTTAAAGCGTTGGCCGTCAACGATCGCTTCCCGTCGGCCCAGTTCCTTGGGTCCATCCATCCAGCGGCTGCAGCGCTCGCAAAAGGGCGACGAGCTGACCGCGTGCCAGGCGATGAGGGTGGACAGTCCGACGATGATCATCGCTTCGAGAGCCCAAATCGTATAAAGGCCGCCTCCGGTCGGGCGGACCCCCGCGATTTCCCACATTCCTTCTTTAGCGGCTTTTTGGAAGGCTTCGAGAAGGTCTCCCGGCGGGAGAAATACCGGCGTGTTCATTGAGGCGCTGAAGAAAAATCCCCAGCTGATGTAGAGGCCGAGCGACCCAGTCGCCAAGCCGATGAGTCCGGCTGCGGTGCCGCTGCGCGTGTCTCCGAATTTTGCGGCCATCGAAACCGCAAAGCCCATCGCCATTCCAAATCCTACGGCGGCAAGAAAATTCAGATAAATGAAAGGGTTGAAGGCGGTTAGGTAGCCGTAGATCGGGCCTAAAATCCCGGCGCCGACGAGGCCGGCGGCAATCATGAAAATCGGTCCCATCACGCCGACTGTTCCCGAATGGGAGTAAAAGCGTTTGTCGTAGTCTTTATCGACGGTGATTTTAGGGGCTTTAACCGCTGCTGCCGCCGGTGCACCGGCGGCGGGGGCCGATGCGAATGCCGGATTGCGTTGACCGAACATTGGGACGCCTTGGGCCGGGGGCTTCGTTTCGGAAGCGGCGGCCGGCGGGGGGAAGGCATCGTCCGCCGCCGGCGGGGGAGCGGAGTTCCCGGCCATGGCGACCGGTGTCCCGCTGAAGAGGGATTTACACTGACCGCAGACGATTTTCTCGCCTACCTTCCACAATTCACTTTCCGAGAAGGGCAGCTGACAACCAATACAGGGAATTTGAGCCATGCGGCCAGTATAACCTCTGTAAGTATTTTCTGCCAGATTCAGACTGGAGAAAATTCCTCTTTAGTCGGATTCGCTTACGTCGGTGTAGAATGCCGCTTGGTAGAGTTCCGTTTCCTTTCGTTCATGGCTGTCGATCTTTTCGTGTAATTCGACAAATTCCCGGGATACCGTTCGGAGTCCATCCGTTACGGAATTCTCCAGATCTACCGTTTTTTTGGACAGTTTTTCGGCGGCATCGACAATTTCTTTGTGTTCGATGAGCAACTTGTCGATCAAGGTCGTATAGCGCGGGGCATTCTCCTTGACCTCATCGAACTTCCCGATGCTTTCTTCATAATAGAAGTGCTTTTCAAGCTGTTCGCTTAGGGTGCGAACCTTATTCTTGATCTCACGAAGAAAGGCGAGCTGCTCATTAACATCTTCACGGAATATTTCCTGAAGCGCATCCGCTGAATCGTGGATTTCTTTGTGTTCATCCTGAAGCCGTTCGAGAATTTGTTTCATAATCTTCTCTCCTTACTGCTTATTGGTACTGCTCGGCCTGTTTTATCCATTTCTCCAGGTCTTTTTCATTCGGGTCCCAAGGCTTGCCGGGA
>JBFIEP010000332.1:0-3968 GCA_041603335.1 Elusimicrobiota bacterium
GTCGCCCAGCGACCACAGCTGGGAAAATGGCCCCGGCCCACTGATGTCGGCCTGCAGCTGAACGGGCTGCCCGACGGCCGCCTGGGGTGGGTTGAGGCGAATGGCCGCCTGGGGCGGATTAGGCTACACCGCTTGGACGTTCTGCACCCAATTTGCCGTTCTTCAGGGACCCGTAGGAAGCATGAAGCTCGGGGGGGAAATTCTCCAATGGTGGATCGCATGGGCTTGTTTTCTTTTGTGCGTCCTTTCTCAATCGTTTATCTTTGCCCGCACCACTTTTCTGACCCGTAATGCTCTCATTCCCCTGATCATCATCGGGATGCTCTTTCCTCTTAAACTTACCTGGGGCTTCTTCCGGGCGGATGTCCATCACAACATCGCGATCTTTTTCTCGAAACGTAAAAATTGGGAACAAGCCCTCAAAAACTATCTCATCGTGGGGGGGTTAAACCCGGCTTTCGTCATGTCTTTTTACTTTAAGGGCAATGTTTTTAACGACCGGTTTAACATGTCGAAAATTTACAATCCGAACTGGGGCGATAAAGACCAGGTGCCGCGGGATGATTTCGAACGCGCCATGGAAGCCTACGACCAAGTCGCCTCTAAAGCCCCGAATTATGTCCAAATGCATCATCAGGTCGGCTCCCTATTCTTAAAACGTGCCGACTGGGAACGCAAGCAAGGCCGCCTTGAAGAAGGAGAAAAATGGGTAGACAACGCCCTCGAGCGCTTTAAACGCTACCAGATGCATGACCCTGTTTTCCTACCGAACTATTTCCGCATGGGTCAGATTTATATGGCCCGGAAACAGTATGACAAGGCCATAGAGAACTATGAACAAATGGTCAATGCTCCCTTCTGCGATGTCCCCGATGACTGGGAGCAAACTGAACGGTGGCGGAAGCATCTCGGAGCTTTCCAATATTATTACCAACAGCCCGATAAGAAATGGAAGCACACCCATCCAGACCATCAGGGATACACGCAATTAGCGAACGCTTATTTCCTGGCAGGGAATATGCCTAAGGCCGAGTATAACTATAAGATGGCGCTCAAACTAAATCCAAACGACGAGCACGCGAAACGCAACCTCGATGTGCTCTACCAAAAAGCACGCGCGCTCGGGATGGTACAGCAGACACCGGCGCCGGCTCCGAAACGGCCGTGAGCCGACCCGTAAAGCTCCTCCTGATCGGTCTGCATTTAGTCTGTCCTCTCATTTTCTTCACCGATCTGACCCGCAATCCGTATGTCACCCAAATCGTATTGCTTAATATTGGATTACTCGCCGCTTTTGCCCTTCATCTCACTTTCCAAAGCCGCGAGGGCTCCTGGAACTTCCCAAGGACTCCCGTAGACCTCCCCTGGCTCGTTTTCGGCATTGTCTGCCTCATCAGTTGGCTTTACTCCTACTTCGGACATGTCGAAGCCTTCCGGGATTCTATTCGTTCGGAAGGACTGCGCGTAAGCCTGTTTCTCATTATTAATGCCGCCATCCCGTTCTATCTAGCGGCGGCCTGGGCGTCTGAGCGGGAAGAATCAGAAGGGGCTTCTGTATTCCATTGGATGGCTTTCGCTGTCGTCTGGATGTTCCTATGGTCTTTCTTCCCATCAATGAGAATACCGCCGAAACCGATTTCTCCATCATTGATGGATCATATCTTCGATCCTTATGGAATGATCGTTTGGATTGTGGGAATCGTATGGGTGCTCCGTCTTGCTCGAGACAGCAGTCAAACCGCGCTGCGCCATACCTTTTTAACGGTAGGGACAATTGCGGCTGTATACGGGATCGGCCAATATTTCTCTGTCGAGTTCTTCTGGCCTAAGGTCCTAAACCCGTACGGCGTTCGGTCGGTTTCTACATTCGGAAATCCAAACTTCATGTCTTCCTACATGGTCATGCTCCTGCCGTTGGCGATGGTTTCCTACCTGGAAGCTCCAACCCGGGCGAAGCGTGCGGCCTATGCATTGATGTTCATCTCTTTTGAAGCCGTTCTTTTGTGCTCAATGACCCGTTCCTCCTGGGTCGGGGGAGCAGCCGCATTGGCTCCCTTGCTATTCTCAAAGCGGCTTCGTGCCCTTGCGCTCCGGGATCTCGAATTCCATGGTGCCGTTGCCTCACTGATCCTCGCAGTAGCTCTTCTATGGCCTTCAAGCAGTGTGTCGGGATATGCCCCCAGTGTCATAGGCCGTATTTCTGAAATGGCGGACATTGTCTCAAAATCAACTGAAAGCCAAAGCGCCCCCTATAGCCCCCTGTATCAACGATTTTTAATTTGGCTGTGCTGCTGGACGATGGGGTCGGAAAATCCATTTTTCGGAAAAGGATTCGGCACACTCGAATTATTTTTCCCTTTCTACCAAGGTCACTTCGTCGATCAATTTGAATTATTCCGGACGCTCCGGACGCACGCGAACAACGCCCACAATGAAATCATTGAAACCTTTTGCCAAACAGGTCTTCTGGGTTTGGGGACTCTTCTTTGGTTATGGGCGGCGTTTTACTGGGCTATCGCCCGCTCCTTTATCACGCGGTGGAGCGAAGCGTCTCCGGGGGAACCCGCAGAGGTCCTGGAAGGTTCGAAGAAAAAGAAAAAAAAGCAGGCGGTACAGATGCCTCCATTACCCATTGAGCCGGTTTGGGTTCTGGCTGCGGGAGCAGCTGTTTTTGGGATGCTGGTCGACAATCTTCTAAACGTATCAATCCATTTCGCCGTGCCGGGTTTCTTTTGTTGGTGGCAGGCCGGAACTGCCATGGGACTTCTTTCCCGCGGAGACTCAGGCAGAACCCTCTCATTCCCGGGAAAGCCGGGAGCTTTTGCCGCAGCGGGCCTTGCCGTTCTTCTATGCGGCTGGGGTGCCTCCTATTGGGTTCGCAATTGGAATCGGGAAGCCCAATACTTTCTAGGCTTTAAGTACATGCGCCAAGGCAACCCCGCCGGCGCATTGCCTCATTTGGAATCGGCCTATGCTTGGTTCCCCCGCGAAGTCAATACGAATTACGAACTTGGAAACGCCTATGCCCGGACAAACAAACATGAAAAGGCCATCTGGGCTTATAAAGAGGCTTTGAAAGCAAATGCCGGGTACGATGAAATCTATTTTAATATTGGGACGATTTTAAGCATAAAGCTCAAGAGGAGGGAAGAAGCTATAAAGAACTTCACGACCTCTTGGGCGATAAATCCTCTGTCCCGCCAAACCTACGTCAATTTTGCGTCAGTTCTCCTGGCCGAAGACGGTCCGCAGAAACACGGCGACCTGGCAGTCCAAGTCCTCAGCAGAGCCGCTTACTATTTTCCGACGGAGGCTAACTTCCTCTTGAATTTGGGTTCGCTGGAATCAATTCGGGGAAACCATAAGCGATCAATCGATGCCTATTCGCGGCTATTGCGGCAGCGCCCCGAACTCGCGGCAGCCGAAGCGAACCTCAGGCATGTCCTCAAAAAAAGCGGTCTTCCCGCTCCCCCGATTGTCGCGCAGCTCGATGAGTTCCGTCTTCTCTCACAACGTCTTTCAAGCCGGCAGTATGACGCAAAGAGTTTATCCATGGCGCGCCAGGCCGTTGATTACTTCCCAGAATCAATCCAGGCTAAGTTTTTCCTGGGGAACCTCGAAATGATGGGCGGAAGTTCCACAAAAGCGGAAAGCCTCCTTCGCGCAGTGAATAAAGCGCAGCCGGGAAGCGTCCCCGTCCTCATGAATCTCGCCCAGGTTCTCAGCCGCAACGGAAAAATTTCCGAAGCGAAGAGTATTTTTGCGGCTATCTTAAAAACGGATCCGAACAATGCGTTCGCCAGACAACAACTCGCCGTCCTGAATCGGTAACCCTGCCAGTCTTGACAGGATTTCTGCCTCCGCTATACTCTACCCATGCCCCCACAATCGATGAAGCTCGGCGATATCCTGATACAGGCTCAAGTGGTAAATCAGGAACAGCTTGATGCTGCTGTTAAATTGGCGCA